>JAGLUH010000482.1 GCA_023134875.1 Candidatus Zixiibacteriota bacterium | reverse complement strand
GTCTTCGGCTATGGAAACCCACTTGACCCTAAGAACTTTTGGGATACCTGGAAGCCGCAACCGAGCAGAACCGATCGAGTGAAGATAAGGGGATAGCTCATTACCTCTAGAGCCTTTGAGGAGGCCTTGGCACATGGTTCAGAACGGAGTCGTGAGGAGCACCTGCGGCCTATGCTACGGCGGGTGCGGGGTGCTGGTTCACCTGAAGAATGGTCAAGCGGTCAAGATTGAAGGGGACCCCGAAAGCCCGATAAACGAAGGGAAACTCTGCGGGAAAGGGCTCTCGTCGCTGGAATATCTGTATCATCCGGACCGTTTGACATATCCCTTAAAGCGTGTAGGAGAGAGAGGAAAGGGCACGTGGCGGAAACTACCGTGGGACAAAGCCTTAAACATGGTTGCTGACGAGTTCCTCAGGACGAAGACCAGGTATGGCCCTGAATCGCTGGCAATGATACAGGGAGCTGCCAAGGGGATTCAGGACAGTTATCTGGTGAGACTGGCCAACGCCTTTGGCACGCCAAACCTTGCTACCCAGGGCCATGTGTGTCATCTCCCGCGAATGCTGGCCTCCAGAATAACCTGCGGATTCATGCCGATTCCCGACCGTGAATACCCGCCCAACTGCATGGTGATCTGGGGGTTTAACCCGGCCGATACCTTTTTCTTTAACTTCGAACGGATTCGCAAGGCCTGCGAGAGAGGTACCAGGCTTGTGGTGATCGATCCCCGCGAAACGGGTTTGGCTCGCGAGGCAGATCTCTGGCTGCGAGTGAGGCCCGGCTCGGATTTGGCACTGGCCCTTGGGATGATACACGTAATCATCGATGAGAACCTCTTTGATCGCGGTTTTGTTGATACGCAGACACAGGGGTTCGATAAAATCAAGACACATGTTCAGGGTTATCCACCGGAGAAGGTCGAGGCATTGACCTGGGTAGATGCGAAAACGATACGGCAGGCAGCCCGATTCTACGCGTCAAACAGGCCGGCCTGCATTGAATGGGGCAACTCCCTCGACCATAATGTGAATAGCTTTCAAACGGGCCGCGCCCTTTGTATCCTCAGGGCGCTCACCGGTAACCTTGAGGTGCCTGGAGGCGAACTGCGGTGGACATCCCTGGCCCTAATGGGCCGCCGGTCACCGGAGCTGGAGCTATGGGATAGGATGCCGATGGCCCAGTGGCAGAGAAGGGTCGACGCTGAGCACAAGCCGCTTCCGGTATTTCGTTACGTTACCCCGCAGAGCATAATACAGGCCATTTTACACAAAGAGCCCTACCCCATCCGCGCGGCCTATATCCAAGGCGCCAATCCAGTACTCACCTATAGCAACGCAGCAAAAGCTCATGAGGCCCTTACCAAACTCGACTTCCTGGTGGTGGCTGACATGTTCATGACCCCAACCGCCGATTTGGCCGATCTGGTCCTGCCGGTCGCCGGCTATCTCGAGCACGACAGCGTTGTTGCCACACCGGCGTATCCCATAGCCCAGGTACAGCAGAAGGTTGCCCAAATCGGCGAATGCCGATCCGACTACGAGACTCTCAGCGATTTAGCTCGGCGCCTCGGTTTGGGAGATGGTTTCTGGGAAACCGAGCAGCAGTGTTTGGACGCACTGCTGAAACCGGCGGGGCTGACCTTTAATGAATTTAAAAAGACAGGGATTATCTGTGGCACAAAACAGTACCGAAGTTACGAGACAGATGGCTTTGAAACACCGTCCGGTAAAGTGGAACTCTATTCCAGCCAGCTTGAACAGTGGGGGTTTGATCCGCTTCCCAGCTACCGTGAATTACCGGAAACGGAGTTCACCGAACCAAACCTAGCAAGGGAATACCCCCTTGTGATGACGAGTTGGAAGTCTGCTCCTTTCAGGCACTCCGGCGGAAGGCAGATACCTCCATTACGGAAAAAGCACCCTGAACCCGTGGTCACCATTCATCCTGAAACAGCAAAGAACCTGGGCATAAAGGATGGCTATCAGGTGTACATAGAGACCAGGAGGGGCAAAATAAGACAGAAGGCCTTCCTCTCGACCATGCTCGACCCCAGAGTGGTGGGGGTTGATTATGGGTGGTGGTTTCCTGAGGTAGAAGCTGCTAATTCATACGGCTGGAGGGAATCAAACATTAATATTCTCACCGATGACAGGCCACCATTCAATCAGGAAATAGGTTCGACCAACCTTCGTGGTTCTTTGTGCAAGATCTACAAGAGCAAAGGCGAAACGTGAAAGTAATTTTGCCGCCAACCGTTCGTCTTGTCTGCCTATTCTTAGAACCGTAAGGTGCCCTACCCTTTCAAAAACACAAAAAATCGGTGTTTACAGAGTTGATCTTGTTTGCCTCGGAAA
>JAGLUH010000481.1 GCA_023134875.1 Candidatus Zixiibacteriota bacterium | reverse complement strand
CAGTGCCCCAGCGACTCGAGTTCGCTAAGACCTACTACTGGCGCGTCGATGAGATTACGCCGGACGGCACGGTATTCGACGGCAGTCTTTGGAGCTTTACGACTGAGCTGTTCGCCTATCCTGTTCTGAATGTCACCGCGTCGGCATCGAGCAGTGCGCCGGATAAGGGGCCCGAAAACGTCGTGAACGGCTCGGGGCTCGATAGCACCGGCTTGCTCCATGGAAACCAGGGAACGGGCGATATGTGGCTGAGCGATATTGCTGGGCCGCAGCCAACATGGATTCTGTTCGAGTTCGACAACGTCTACAAGCTCCATGAGATGTGGGTGTGGAATTCCAACGAGAGCCTGGAGCCGGTGATCGGGTTGGGATTCAAAGACGTTGTGATCGAATACTCGAGCGACGGCGTTGATTTCGTGACATTAGGGACTACTCATGAGTTCGCCCGGGGAACCGGTTCGCCCAGTTATGCTCACAACACGACTATCGACATGGGCGGCGTGGGAGCAAAGTTCGTTCGGCTCACCGCCAACAGCAACTGGGAAGATATACTGCTCCAATTTGGCCTCAGCGAGGTTCGTTTCCTGTCGATCCCTGTCCAGGCTGGCGAGCCCGATCCGGCTTCAGGCACATTTGACGTGGCTTTGGATCTGGACCTGGCCTGGAGAAGGGGCAGAGAGGCGGACAAGCACAATGTGTACTTCAGCGACGACTTCCAGGCCGTAGTGGACGGCACCGCGCCGGTGACTACCGTGGCGGATGCGAGCGACGGTCCGCTGTCTCTCGATCTCGGAAAGACTTACTTCTGGCGGGTCGATGAGGTAAATGACACCGAGACACCTTCGACGTGGCCGGGCGAAGTGTGGAACTTCACGACGATCAAGTCTCTGGTCATCGATGATTTCGAGAGCTACAATGACCTTGAACCGACTGACCCGGCGAGTAACAGGATATTTAATGTCTGGTTAGATGGTTTCGGCGACCCAACAAATGGATCTCAAGTTGGTAACCTCGATGCTCCTTTTGCCGAGCAAACTATCGTTCTCAGTGGTAATCAATCAATGCCGTTTTTCTACGACAACAGCGTTGGAAACTCTGAGGCGACTTTGACGTTGAGTTCTCAACAGGACTGGACTTTAAAAGGAGTGAGAGAATTGTCACTATGGTTCAGAGGCGAACCGAACAATGCTGCTGAGAATTTGTACGTTGCTCTCAATGGCAACGCTGTGGTCAATCATGATAATCATGATGCAGTAATAACAACTACATGGACCCAATGGAATATTGACCTTACACGCTTTGCCGACCAGGGCGTTAATCTGAAGGACGTGGACAGCATTTCCATTGGCGTCGGTGACAAGACGAATCCACAATCTGGTGGTTCGGGTATTATGTACTTTGACAACATTGGGCTGTATCCCGAACCTCCTACACCGGTACTGAAACAGACAAACAGCATGTTCGAGGCCGAAGAAGCTGACTTAATAGGATCAGGTTGGCGGACCTATCGCGATGTGACCTCGTCTGGCGGCACGCACATCGGCTCGAATATAGGTGATGGCTCCAACACTAATGCCGCGCCTGGGCCCGACTGGGTGCTCCGCTATGACTTCACCGCCGAGGCGGGAGTCTACAAGATCGTTACTCGCGTTATAGCACCAACTGTCGATGACGATTCCTTCTGGGTCCGGATATTGGATGCCGAAAGCCAGACTCATGAACACCCCGGTCAGTTCGGCACCGGCTGGGTAAGGTTCAACGACATAGCGCCCGGAAGTCAATGGGTTTGGGACGAGGTCCACAGCAGCGACCATAGTGGCGAGGTTGTAAACTGGACCTTGGCCGCCGGCAATTATACTCTGGAAATCGCAAAGCGTGAGGACGGCGCGTTGATTGATGCCATCCTGATCACTAACAGCCTGGCTCTCGACCCATCGACATTGCCGTAAGCAATTTCTCTGACATCGTTTTCATTAGTGCTCAGACGGTTCTGAAACCCTGTCGGAAATGATGTTCAAAAAGATTGATGAGTCCGGATTCTTTTCATCCGTATACTTAATCCGATTTCACACTGAAATTTTCAATAAATATGTGTATTTTCGCAAAAAATTGACATTTATTCGGACTCGATATAGGCAATTTTGACATTTGTGGTGACAAAATGGAGTCATGATGTCACTTGAAAATCTCGGTGTTTTCCAGCTCATGAAAGAGGTGACTTTTCGGAGAATTCTGGCATTTTACAGCTCT
The DNA here is from genome assembly GCA_023134875.1 of Candidatus Zixiibacteriota bacterium. GTDB lineage: Bacteria > Zixibacteria > MSB-5A5 > CAIYYT01 > CAIYYT01 > JAGLUH01. Next base: position 44 of record JAGLUH010000481.1, on the reverse strand, counting down.
CTCTGACATCGACAATTTTATCAGGCCTTAACTGCCTTTTCGTT
>JAGLUH010000480.1 GCA_023134875.1 Candidatus Zixiibacteriota bacterium | reverse complement strand
CGTGCCAGTTCAGTCAGCACGTTGACGTCGGTGGAGTAACCTGATTTCGTAGCGGTCTTGCGCAGGGGTTTAAGTTTCAGTTCCTTGAAGAGAATATCAGCCAGTTGCGCCGGTGAATTGAGATTGAACTCGCGCCCCGCCAGGGTGTGGACATCATGAACGATGTTTTCGATTTCAGCGCCCATCTCGGCAGACATCTTTCCCAGCAGTTCAACATCTATGCCGACGCCGTTCTGCTCCATCACCGCCAGGACGCGGGAGAGAGGCAGCTCGATTTCATGCAGCAACTTGTGACCACCCACATCATCGACCATTGTCTCCAGTGTCTCGCTGAGGCGAAAGGTCAGGTCGGCGTCCTCGGCGGAATAAAAGGTAGCCTTGTCAATCGGCACGGTGTCAAACGATAGCTGCTTTTTGCCACTGCCAATCAGGTCGCTGATCGGCTGCATCCGGTAATCGAAGTGGTTCAAGGCCAGTGCCGAGAGTCCATGCCGGCGGCTGCCCGGATTGAGAATATAAGAGGCCAGCATCGGGTCATGATCGAAATTGGAAATTCGATAGCCGGCGCGAGTCAGAACATGATAATCGAACTTGAAGTTCTGCGCAATTTTCTTAATCTGCGGATCGGCCAGCAGTGGGTTCAGCAACCTGTGGCAGATATCGGCATCGAGATTTTTGCCCTCCAGATGCCGCAGGGGGATATAGTATGCCTCACCAGCAGCGGCCGCAAGTGAGATACCCACTAAGTTACAGGTCAGAGGATCGAGACCATCGGTTTCAGTATCGAAAGCGAAGATGCCCGCTTTGCGGATGCGCGCGGTAACTTCTTTGAGCGCTGCTTCGGAATCGATGGTCTGATAATTTTGCTTCAATTGTTGTTTGTCCTGAGCGGGTGCAGCGATGTTTTTCAGAAGTGATTCAAACTCCAGCTTCTGGAAAAGCTTACTGATTTCTACAGTCGCCAGTGACGGGAGAGTCATCTGTTCTAAGTCGTAGGGGAAATCGACATTGCGGTCGATAGTCACGAGTTGACGTGACAGATAAGCCTTCTCCCTGCCGCTGGTGACACTCTCTTTCAGTTTCTTTGCTTTGATCTGATCGGCATTATCAAAGACCGCTGCAAAGGAGCCGAATTGTTCCAGCAGCTTGAGTGCGGTTTTCGGGCCGACGCCAGCGAGACCGGGAACGTTGTCGGAACTATCCCCCGCCAGCGCCAAGAGATCAATTATCTGTTCCGGATAGACACCCATTTTGGCTTTGACCGCTTCGCGATCGAACCATTCACCCGCTTCGGTGGTCTTACGTAGGTTAAGCATCTTGATTCTGTCATCTATCAATTGAAACAGGTCTTTGTCGCCGCTGACAATCACGACCTCCCAGCCGGCGGCGGCTGCCTTACTAGCAATCGTGCCGATCAGATCATCCGCCTCAAAACCTGGTGCGCGGAGGGTAGTTACGTCCATCACTTCAAGTATCTCATTAAGACGAGGTAATTGCTCTCTCATTTCCTCCGGCATCGCCTTGCGGTTTTGCTTGTACGCCGGATACATTTTGTGACGGAAAGTCGGCTCCCGACAGTCAAAGAGCACCGCCAGATGGGTCGGCTGTTCCTGGGTTACCAGTCGCAGGATTGTCGCCGCAAATCCAAAAGCTACCGAGGTTTCCTCTCCGCTCGAGGTTCTGAGCGGGTTACGCTGAAACGCATAGTAGGAACGATACGCCAGAGCGCTGCCATCTATCAAGAAAAAGCGCTGTTGGCTCACTGATATAATCCCTTGCCCGTGATATAATCTTCTACCGCTCGCGGCACGAGCAGGCGGATGGGGATGCCATTACTTGCTCGTTCGCGGATTATTGATGCGGATATTTCGATCAGCGGCATCGGAAAGCTGGTGACATTGTCAAGATCGGGCAGCTTGGGAGTATAGCCGGGGCGAGTAGCCACCGCCAAAGTCGCCAGTTTGACCAGTTCCTCCGGTTGATGCCAGGAGTCAAGATGTACCAGGTTGTCGGCGCCGATGATGAAGAAAAAATGAGTGTCACTCAGTTGCGCCTTGAGCCGCTCTAAGGTCTTGACCGTATAAGAAACGCCGCCGAGGTGACGTTCGATATCGCTTAGATCGAAATCATGATGATCGGAAAGAGCCAGTTGCAGCATGGCATAGCGGTGCTCATACGATGTCTCGATCTCCTTATGCTGATGGGCAGAGTGGTAAGTTGGTATGAACAGAACCCGCTGAAGTTGCAACTGGTGGGAGGCCTCGGCGGCGAGCAGAAGATGCCCGTAATGAACCGGATCGAAAGCTCCTCCCAGTATGCCGAGCCGCTTACTCACTCTTCTCTTCCACAGTCTCGGTCGGCGGTTCAATTGTCTCCGCTTGCTCGCTGATTTTCTTTTCCACCTTGCTTCTCAATTTCTCCGCATCGGCGGCAACATCAGCAGCCGGGAAAGCGGTTAGCAGATTCTTCAGTTTGTCGCGGGCATCGGTATACTTTTTTTCCTTGAAGTCGATTCGGGCCAGCATAAGAAGCGACTCGGGGACATAGCGGGAATCGGCATGCTCGGTGATGATATCCTCGTAATAGAGCCGCGCCGACTGGAGATT
>JAGLUH010000048.1 GCA_023134875.1 Candidatus Zixiibacteriota bacterium | reverse complement strand
AAGAGCTGGCGACCTTTGCTATCAACCGCGACATGTAATACCACCGGCTATAATCCTGTTGGTTTGAACTAAAGCTAAGTTTATGCCTCAATTTCTTTTGATCGGCGGCTACAACCTGGCCTTCTCATCTGAGCGGCTTCTCCTAATTGCCCTTTTCTTTCTGGTTGCCATCGGTCTGACGTTGTTCTACTACCGGCGCACCAACCCACCTCTGGAAATCTCGCGCCGGCTTCTGCTAGGCTTCCTCCGGGGTGTTGCTTTCACGGCTCTTTTCTTTGTTTTCGCCGAACCGTTGCTGGTAATCAGTAAAAGCGAAACCATGAGAGCGGTTGTGGCTCTGCTTATCGACAACTCCAGCTCGATGGCGAATAACCGCAATTCGGCCGGGCAATTTGAAGGGATGGCCGATTACCTTGCCGCTGTCGAGTCACGCCTGGACAACAATACCGAAGTCGTACGTTATCTCCTGGCTGATACTATCACCGTTGCGGGTGAAATTGACGGTGCCGCCCACGCCACCGCCATTGGCGACTGTCTCCACTATCTAGCGGTTGAACTCGAAGAAGAGAACCTGGCCGGAGCGGTGCTTTTCTCTGACGGCGTCTCCAATTATGGCACCAATCCGGCAACGGCGGCGAAAGCACTTGGTGCGCCGGTATATACCATTGGCTTCGGCAGCCCGGAGCCGCTGCCCGATATCAGCATCGTCGACGTGATCTACAATCCGGTAGGCTTCGCCGACAAGGATTTTGAAGTGGCGGTGGTAATTGAGTCGCGCGGTTTTGAGAAATCAAAACTGCCACTGCGAATCAAACATCGGGGTCGAATCCTCAAACAGCAAAGCGTTGGCCTGGTAGGTGAGGGACGAAGGCAATCGGCCAAACTCGCCTTCACCCCGCCCGCAGAAGGGGTGTACACTTTTGAAATCTCTCTGCCTGCCCAGGAAAAGGAGCAGTCGGCGAAGAACAACTCAAGACAGATTCAGGTTAAGTTTCGCAAGAGCCGTATCAGAATCCTGCTGGCGGCCGCCTGCCTGAACTGGGATTTCAAGTTTATCAAGCAGGCGCTGGTCACCAAAAGTGATTTTGACGTCGATACCTATGTTCTCTCGAATCGCCGAATCGCTGGCACGATTCCCTTTCCTGAAAACATCGATGCTTTAAGTGAATACGATGCCGTGGTTCTTTGTGATTTCTTGCGCACCTGGCTCACTTCCCATAAGCAACTGCTTGATGCCTTTTTTGCTCGCACCGGCAAGGGTGTTTTCCTGATAGCCGGTAAAAACTTCGCCTCGCAGCAGCCGACTGATTACCTCGCCCCCCTGTTTCCCTATCAGATCAGCGACGTCAGACCGGTTGTGCAGCGGGAGACGCCCCTGACACTCACCGAACAGGGTAGAATCCATCCTATTCTGCAGTTGAGTGATGATCCCGCCGAAAATGAGCGCCTCTTGAGTTCCCTGCCTCCCTTTGCCGGATACCTGAAGACGGCGACCGTCTCTGCCGGGTCTGCCATTCTCGCTACCGCCGCGACTCCCGGCCTCGATGGCGGTGAGGTGCCGATCCTCGGTGTGCACCGTTATCGTACCGGTAAAATTGCTCTGCTAACCGCCTTTCCGTTCTGGAAGCTCGACTTTCTGGCGAGGGGTTTTGATGAAACCGACTCTTCATATACGCAGATCATGGAGAATATGATCCTCTGGTTAGTGGCGCGAGATGACCTGGAGCGTATCAACCTTGCGCCGCCGCAGCCGATCTTTGTCGCCGGTGAGACCATTGAGCTGACCGCGACCATCCTTGACGAAAGCTACCTGCCGGTGAGTGATGCCGAAATCGAAGCCCGGCTGGTGTGCGCAGATCGTCCGCAGGATACCCTGATTGTCGGTTTCCAGGCGGGTCGACCAGGCCGCTATACCGCTTCGGTCAACTACCTGCCGACGGGAGATTACCAGGTTGAAGGATTGGTGAAACGCAATGGTGTTGTCCTCGGTCGCCCCCGTACTTCGTTAGTAGTGGAACCATACAGCCTCGAAGACCTGTCCCCGGTTTCTGATTTCGACGTTCTTAAGCGGATCAGTCAGGTATCAGGCGGTCTTTTCTATGCCGCTGATGATACCGCTTCCCTTCCCCCTTTTCCGAACTACCCGCCCAAATCGGTCAGCCGGCGGACCGAACTGGCGCTTTTTGATTCCCCCATTATGCTGATGCTGTTTATCGCCGCCGTCTGTAGCGAATGGTATCTGCGCCGAAAGTATCAACTGCTTTAGCGGGAGAATTCGTCGAAATCGCAAGCGTTTCTGCCTGCAAATCTTCACAGTAGACCTCCGTGACCGCGTAAAAAAAAGTTTTTGTTGCTACCCGCTAAAGAGCCGTTACCTTGAAAAAAAGTAACAAATAGCGGGGAGAGACCAATGCCGCAAATATCTCAATGCAGTGCCAGAGAAATCCTCGACAGCCGGGGAAATCCGACCGTTGAAACGGATGTCATCCTCAATGACGGTTCCTTTGGTCGCGCTGCCGTGCCGTCAGGAGCCTCCACCGGTAGCAATGAAGCTCTGGAGATGCGTGACGGTGACAAGAAACGCTACCTGGGCAAGGGTGTCCGGAAGGCGGTGGAGAATGTCAATAAGAAAATCGCGCCGGCGCTCATCGAAGAGGGTATTGACGTACTTTATCAGCGTGAAATTGATGAGTTTATGATTTCCCTGGATGGCACCAAGGACAAGTCGAAGCTTGGCGCCAATGCAATCCTGGGCGTGTCGCTGGCGGTATGCAAGGCGGCGGCGCAATACTCGCTATTGCCGCTTTACCGTTACATCGGCGGTATCAACGCCTCGCTGCTGCCGCTGCCGATGATGAACATCCTCAACGGCGGCAAGCATGCCGACAACAAGGTCGACCTCCAGGAGTTCATGATTATGCCGGCGGGTGCAAAGACATTCTCGGAGGCGTTACGGATGGGCGCCGAGGTTTTCCACCATCTCAAGAAGGTGCTGACGGGCAAGGGCTACAACACCGCTGTCGGTGATGAAGGTGGTTTCGCTCCTGATCTGAAATCTAATCGGGAAGCGCTTGAGGTTATCACCGAAGCGGTGGAAGCGGCAGGCTACCAGCCGGGTGAAGATATCCTGTTTGCTCTCGATCCGGCCGCCAGTGAATTCTATGACGGGACGAAGAAGAAGTATGTTCTCGCCGGCGAGGGTCGTGAACTTAGCTCCGATGATATGGTTGCCTATTACCAGGGATTGGTTGCCGAGTTTCCCATTATCTCAATCGAAGATGGTCTCGCTGAGGATGATTGGCAGGGCTTCGCCAACCTGACCACCGCCATCGGCGACAAGGTGCAAATAGTTGGCGATGATCTTTTCGTCACCAATCCGGAGTTTCTGGCCCGGGGTATCAGGGAAAAAGCCGCCAATGCGATTCTGATCAAGCTCAATCAGAT
>JAGLUH010000479.1 GCA_023134875.1 Candidatus Zixiibacteriota bacterium | reverse complement strand
AAACCCGGCAGTTGGTCTACCAGCAGGGTCAGTGGACCGGATCACCCGACTATAATGACTGCAAGTACGGCGGTCTCGCCTATCGTGGCGACGATGCTGCCAATGAGAAGGCCTTAGGCGGCTGGGTCTGGTTGAACGATATGTATGTCTATCCCAACTCCGGCTACCACGTCGACTCGCTGGCCAAGTACCTGATCAACTCGCCCCCGGGCTGGACAGTGTTTCACCCGGATAGCACTGAAGATGCAAACGCGATTATCCATTGCGACAATGGTGTCACAATTGGCGCCGACGATACGGTCTCCTTCAGCATTATCATCTGCGGCAGCAATGACCAAACGCCGAAGTCACTGGCCAAGCTTCAGGAAGCAGTGACGAAGGGTGCGCAGTTCATCTGCGATCATGTCGCTCCCGATGCGCCGCACTGCGCCGGCTGGGAGTGCAAGTGCGGTGACGCGGATAACAACGATTTGTGGAACATCGCCGACGTTGTTTACCTGATCTCCTACATCTTCGGTGGCGGTCCTCTACCTGTCAGAGAATGTCTTGGCGATGCCGACGGCAACTGTTTGGTCAATATCGCCGATGTTGTCTTCTTGATTTCCTACATCTTCGGTGGCGGCCCCGAACCCTACTGTCCGGCTAATCCCACTGATCCCGGTTGCTACCAATGGAAATAGCTGAGACGTTTACTACAGACGTTAGCTGAATTCTCTAACCGTGCCGATCGTTAAGATCGGCACGGTTTCTTTTAAGGGGGCTGTAACCGCAAGCGGAAACAAGGGGAGCCTTTTTATCAAATATCTATGTAATCGCCGTAGCCGTCGCTTCTACTTTTTTTTAAAAAAACGTTGACATGACCAGGATCGATAGACTAAATTAGTAGTGAGTTGTGTCGGCTGGTGGGGCTGTCAGAAAGATAAAGATAACTTGGAAGATTAAAGTAGATGTTATGTATAGGAGGTGAGATGAAACAAAGGCTTTTCATCGGAGCAATGGTGATTTTCTTGTCAAGCGGGTTATCATCGGCATTAGGCCAATGTAATGACTCTCTCGATTTTGGTGTCTGTGATACGGTCAGAGTGGGCTGCGTCAAGTATGAAGCGGGCGATGTTCCCTCAGATTCCTTTGGTGTGCCTATTTATATTTATTCCGATTATCCAATTGCGGCATTCTCGTTGGGTTTCCACTATGATAATGACTGCATAGAAGCAACTTCGCTTTCCCTGACAGGCAGCGCCATTCCGGAACATAATAAGGTCTACGGGCAGCTCATATTCGACTCTGCTTCCAATTTGTGCAACTTCTGGTGGCTTGACTATATGAGCAACGGCCGTATTCCCCCGGCCCCTGACAGTGTTGGTCAACTTGTTGGCACCATTTACTTCAAGTTGTTTGCGTGTGCCTACGACTCTGCCCAGCGTATGGCCTTAGATTCGATATATTATCTACCTTCCAGTGACTTCATGATAACAGTTGATACTTCTTCTTCGGATACAATAGCACTCACTTGTGGTCTCAAAGGTATCTATTTCCTCCATTGCGACACGACTCGAAAACTGGATATCTGGCTTGATGCGGGTGAGCGCTATAACGAAGTAAATCTGCCGCCGCGTTTCTTCAGCCTGGGCCAGAATGCTCCTAACCCATTCAACCCGAACACGGTTATTGAGTTTGCGGTTCCCCAGTCTGGTGATGTCAGAGTCGAGGTCTTTAATGTTCTGGGGCAAAGAGTTAACGTCCTGGTGGATGATTTCCTCGATGCGGGCCGGCATCAAGTCGGCTGGGATGGCACCGACGCCAGCGGCAGGTCGGTCTCGTCCGGCATCTATTTCTACCGCATGACGGCCGGTGAATTCAGCGACACCAGGAAGATGATGTTGCTGAAATAACCGCTCAGATATATCGAAACTAGCAAAGCCCTCCGCCATAAAGGAGGGCTTTTTTATCCTATTTAACCGCTGGGGTTCTGGCTTTGTAACTCAATGGTAGTCAACGACTAACCTATACAAGGCAAAAGAAAATCTACTAATTGATTGACTTCATTCGGCTATTGTATTACATATTAGGTAGGATTTGAATTTACATGATAGCAGTTACTGGACATAAATTCACCATCGGCAAGGAAGAGTATCACCCCTATTCCGTTGAGCTGCACTACTTTAGGGTAAGCAAGCGGTACTGGTCGATCTGTTTTGAGAGGATTAGACGCGCCGGATTTCGGGTGATCTCCACGGTAGTGCCCTGGTCGTTGCATGAAGACAACAAGCGTGAGTTTGATTTCTCAGGTTTTAGTGATCCGGCCAAGGATCTGATCGTCTTTGTCGAGTTGGCGCGCGAATTTGGTTTCCGAGTTATCCTGAAACCGGGACCGATAGTATTCAGTGGACTTGATTTTGGTGGGCTGCCGCCATTTCTGAGCAAGTATCCCGAGATTCTGGCGCTTGATGCTGAAGGCGAGCCGACCAACACTTCCCTGCCTGATGATCTCCCCGGATTCAATTTTGTCTCCGGCTTGCATCCGCGGATGCAGAATTTCATCAAGCACTATTTCAACGGTCTGACCGAGATCCTGAAAAACTACATCTATCCGCGCGGGCCCCTGTTTCTGGTCGAGCTTGATTCCGGCGTCTATTTCGGTGGTAATCCTTATCCCTGGAAGTCTGATTACAATCCTCATGTACTGGAGGAGCTTTATCCGGCATTCCTTGAGGATCGTTATGAGGAGCCGAAGCACTTAAAGAGTGCCTATGGTGAAAAAGTCGCAGAATTTGCCGAGGTTGAGCCACCCCGAGATTTCACGGTTTGCAAGGAAAACAATCTAACCAAGATCTTCGATTGGTTCCGTTTCAAAGAGCATCTTATCGCCGAAAACGCCGCCTTCCTGATAGATTTGTATAAGAGCTTCTCCTGCAATCCGCTTTTCTATCAGACGCTTGGATTTCACAAGAGTCTGCAGGCGCCGCTGACGCCGATTCTGGAGTCGGAGGGGGAGATCTTCCCGACCATCACAATCGGTTGGGACGATTCCAGTTTGGTTACCCTGCAACGGATTCGCTACTTGCGCGCCAATTCGGCATTCCCCTGGGCATCGACGATTTCGCTGGGAAACCACACGGATGATGCTGAGACAGCCAAGAGCTATTTTCCGGTAACTCCCGAGGCCAGTCGTTACCTGATTACGCTGGCGATGGCAGGTGGTATCAAGGGCTTTAGCGAGTACATGTTTGCCGAAGAGGACAATTGGTATGACTCGCCGCTGGCTAACGATGGGACAATTCAGCCGGCTTATGACGTCAGCCGGCGACTGATGGGTGCCATCTCTCAGGTTGATTTGGGAGCGTTTGCCCAGGAGACTTCGATCGGTATCGCGGCCAATCGTCTGCACAACTGGGTTTCTCTGTTGGAGGATCCGGCCGAATATAGCTACGTCAAGCTCCTCAGTGAGTTCACGATGCCGGAATTGGGACGTGACCTCGACCTGCTGAAGCAGGATTTCGTGATCCCCGACCTCGATAGTCCGGAGAGCTTTGAAGGATTACAGTGCGTTTTTGTGCCGATCAGCGAGATCATGGAGGAGGCGCAGCAGAATCTGCTCCTCGAATTGGCCCGCGCCGGCGTCAATTTGGTTTTGGTCGGGATGTTGCCCAAGGTCAATGCCGAAATGAGCAACTGCCAGGTGCTGGCCAACGCGATTCGCTGCAAGACTACCTCGCTGGGCAAGATCGGTACAGTAACGGCTGATAAAGAAGCCTTTCCGTCGTATGTCTTCGGCTCGATCAATTGCACTGAGAAACGCAGCAAGAAGATCGTCAAGTATGGAGTCAAGACGGTCGGTATCAAGATTAGCAAATTCAAAGGCAGCATCTATCTGCTGACTTTTGATGCTTCTTCGCAGGGCAACCACGCCAAGGTTGCTTTCCTGCGCAGTGTACTGGAGAACCTCAAGGTCAGCTTCCCGATAAATACGTCACATCCGGGCGTGCGGGTGTTTGTTCACAAGGCGAATAAGACCGGCATGCTATACCTGCTCAATTCGGCTCCCAGCCAGGCCTTCAAGCGCACCAAGG
>JAGLUH010000478.1 GCA_023134875.1 Candidatus Zixiibacteriota bacterium | reverse complement strand
CTACCAGGATCAAAGGGGAGCCAACCGCGGTTTTGGCTACGCCTTTGAGGTGGCCGGTTCGTCCCTGGGGACTCTGCTGAGTGCGACGATTCTGCTGCCGTTGTTGGGACTCGACTGGCTGCTGTTGGCAATAATAGCGTTGGTTATGGTGGCCTTGATTGGTGCTAAAATAACCTCAAAAGGGTAGGAAGCTCAGTGCGCGTAATGGGGTGTCTATTAAGAAGATAGTGGCAGCGGCGCCGTGATCTGGCTGCATTCCTGTTATTTTTTCTTGAAATCTGCCAACATATAGTATAGACATTAAGAGCAGATTGATTCGCTCCAGACAACTTGGAGTGATAACGTAGTCAAAGGAGAAGACTATGAAACAGGAAATCAAAAGGTCGGGCTGGTCAAGGTTCTGCAAGCGGTTCAGTTTCGGAAATCAGTATCGCCATACCAGGATCAGCGGAACCGTCAGCGGCGAGGTTGAGTTGGGGCACAGCTATCCCTTTCTGGGGATAACCCTTGAGAAGAAAGGTCGTCAGATCGGCGCAATCCAGGTTCTGGCTGGTCGCGGCGATGCGCAGCAGGTGATGGAACCGGTGGTTTCGATCAAGCAGCTTGCCAAGATGGTGCTGGAGAAGGACAGCAAGGGGAATGCCAGCCGGCTTCTCCTGCAATCCAAGGATGGCACGACGGTTAATATCGACCTTTACGGCGACAAGGAACCGAGCCAGCACCGCAGCCTGATCGAGAGAGTTGCCTACAGCATGCACGAGCGGCGTGGTAGCGCCATCGGTGACGACTGGAACGACTGGCTGGAAGCGGAAAAGCGGGTTAAAGAGGCGGAAAGACAGCTTACCGAATAGACTCAGGGAGGCCTCTCCCAAGCTGGCTTGAGGGGAACACGCTCTGCCCCTACCCCAGACTCGTAACAGCTTTTTGTGGCTTGTCGAATTCTTAACTATATGAGGTATGATCGGGTTAGTCTATTCGGAAGTCAGCTTCTGCAATGCGTGTTGCAGGAGAAGAGTAGCGTTCTCTTTACCTGCGCCACCCACTTCGATCGCCGGCCCCACGCAGGAGGGACAACCCAACATACAGGGACACTTGTCAATCAGGTGGAGCGCGGCGTCAAACAACTCGGGAGCGATCCGAAAGATTTTCGCCGCATAACCAACCCCGCCGGGAACATTCTCATAGATATAGATGGTCGGTCTTTCGGTAAAGGTGGACTTGACCTGCGAGATCGAACGGATGTCACGAGGATCACACATAATCCAGAGCGGTGTCACCTGCCCCAGCACATTCGCCAAACCGCGCAGCGCCGAACCGAGTTTCTCTCGGCCAAAACCGAGAAGATCGCCGATATTCTCGTCGAACTGATACCAGAAAGCGGTGGTGTGCATCTCAATTTCGGGCAGTGATATTTTCCCCGAGCCGACATTCTCATGCGTATCAAACTTCACTTTCTTGAAAAGCACCGTAACATTGGTAATCGACACTTCACCCCAACAGACGACTCCGTGCTGGTCATTCGTTCTCAGCACCTTGAGATCCGCCTTGGTCTCGGCATCGGTAAAATACTCAACCTTGTCCTCTTTGACATAAGCCTTGCGGCCCTCCCAGTCGAGTCTTTGCACCTGGAACTGCCGCCCGAGGTGCATATAGATCGCTTCCGGATGCAATAGTTCGGGTGTGGAAAAGTAGTCCACCTCGCCAATAACGCTGTTATTAGCCGATGTATTGAGGATGACAAAGTTGTCGGGCGATGCTGAGCGCAGCGAAATCTCGTTGGCGGGAAATACCTCCGCCGACCAGTGCCAGCGATCATTGGTGAAGCGCAGGATGCCTTTTTCCTCCAGGTATTGCAGGATTTCCGTCGAGGTCGGCACACCGTACTCCTCGTCCTTATGAAAGGGTAACTCAAAGGCGCCGCACTTGAGATGTGAAGCGAGGATGACGATATTGTTCGGATCGATGACTCCCATTTCGGCGGGCGTGCCGAAGAAATAGTCGGGATTGGTGATGACATATTGATTGAGGGGGGAACTGGTGGCGACCAGGATGGAAATGCTGACGCCGCCCTTGCGGCCGGAACGTCCCGCCTGCTGCCGCGTCGAGGCCACCGTACCGGCGTAACCGCACATGATCGAGACATCGAGCGAGCCGATATCGATACCCAACTCCAGGGCGTTGGTGGCGACGACACCGATGATCGCTCCCGACCTGAGGTCGCGTTCGATGGCGCGCCTCTCATTCGGCAGGTAACCGCCCCGGTAACCCTCGATTCGCACCCCCGCTGCTTCACTGCGCAAGTAGGTTAGCAGTAACTCCACTGCCATCCGGTAGCGAACGAAGGTGATAGTCTGCACCTTGTTCTTGATGAAACGGGAAGCGATTCTTTTTGTCTCCAGGAGCGCCGCACGCCTGATGCCAAGCTGCTCGTTTACCACCGGTGGGTTGTAGAAAATGAAATGCTTCTCGCCGCAGGCGGCGCCGTTCTCATCGACTAATGTCATTGTCCTGCCGGTTACGGCTTCAGCCAGCTCTTTCGGGTTGCCGATTGTCGCCGAACAGCAGATATACTGCGGCGCGGAACCATAGAAGCGGCAGACACGGCTCAAGCGCCTGATGACATTAGCGAGATGCGAACCGAAGACACCGCGATAACAATGGATTTCATCAATCACCACGTATTTCAGGTTCTCAAACAGCTTGATCCACTTGGTATGGTGCGGCAGGATACCGCAATGCAGCATGTCAGGATTGGTGACAACGATATGGCCGGCCTTTCTGATCTTGCGCCTGACTTCCGCCGGCGTGTCGCCATCAAAGGTATGGGTCTTGATGTCAATATCGAGATCGTCGATTATTCCCGTCAATTCAACAACCTGATCCTGCGAGAGCGCCTTGGTGGGAAAAAGGTAGAGTGCACGCGTTTCCGGTTCCGCCATAATCCGGCTCAGTACCGGCAAGTTGTAGCAGAGAGTCTTGCCCGATGCCGTCGGTGTGACCACCGTGACATTAGCGTTATCATCGTTCCACACCTGCTTGAAGACCTCCGCCTGATGGCTGTAGAGTTGTTGTATTCCCCGTCCGGCCAGCACCTCGCACAAGTGGTTGGGTACGGCGGTGGGGAAATCGACATAGACCGCCTCCTGTGCCGGTTCCACCTCCCAGCGGGTGACGTTACGCATAAAAGAGGTATCGTTTCTGAGCTGATCTATCAACTGGGCAACCGTAAGCATCCTACATCACCTTGAGGTAGCGTCGCTTGCAAATATCGCAGAATTTCTCGCCTTTTTGATCAATGTCATACATGTCCTGCGAATAGTACATCACGCACTTCGGGTTACGACAGTAGGGAACGCCAAAGAGATGAGCGATAAGACGGAATGATTCCTTGGTCAATCGCTGGTAAATCAATTTCTCATCATCAGGCAAGCCGTAGAACTGCTGTTTGAGATGGAACATCGATAGCAATCCGGTGCTACCGACACTGTCGACATCGGCAAGGAGAACATGATGGCGAGCATTGTAGATGTCTTCTTCGATGATGCCCAATATCTTCTCGTGGGCGGTGGTTTTCAACATCTCCAGTTTCTGGAGAATGACTGTGGAAAAATACTGACCCTTGATCAGATTAAAGGCTTCGTCAGGAATCCTGACGCCCTGCAGGATATCCACGGTTCGCCCGAAGGTGCCGGCCAGAGCGGTGGCGACCTTGTTTATCTGAAAAAAGTCGGCGTCACCCAGGGGCGCAATCACGATCTTGGGTCGTTGCCTTCTCATGTCAACTCGAAAAACCGGTCATGGGAACCATGCGGCGAAACCTTGATTCTGAACTGCCGGGCGCATTTCGGGCACCGGCCGACGTATGCGGTGCCCTGTTTGTTCAGATACACCCGACTGTAGATGTGGCAGCACTTGAAGATTACGCCGATATAGGGACGTTCAGGTTTCTTTGGCATCAGCAATCCGCCTGATGACAAGTCGTTTTTGCGTCGGCCTGGTCTCGCTGATAGTAATAGCGTCCACATACTCAGTGACGGCGCGCCGCAGCCTGGTGCGATCAGCGGCGAAGAGAACCGCCAACGGCTCACCGCGGGAGATTTTGTCGCCGATCTTCGCCTTTAGCTCGATTCCCGCTACGGGGTTGATCCGATCATTCACCGCCAACCGTCCTGCTCCGAGTGACGCAGCGATAAAACCTATCCGGGCAGTAT
>JAGLUH010000477.1 GCA_023134875.1 Candidatus Zixiibacteriota bacterium | reverse complement strand
TGCCGTCGATGGTCGACTGACCGGTACCATAGCGATTATCGAAGAAATGCTTGGTCTGCGAATCGTTGACAGCGACAATCGGATATTCAAGAACACCTTTATTGGCCATCGCCCGCAGGCGAATCACACCGGTAGTGGTCTCCTCGGTACCGCCCCAGACTCCGGCGAGCAACTCCCGCCGGCTGGAGTGCAGCGTGCTGACTAGGTCAGCGCCGTCATCCATAGTGATGTTGGGTTTGAGATCGAGCGCCCAGTTGATGTGCCGGTAATATCCCTTAGTGTCGACGCCGCAAACAGCATAGACATTAACCCCGTAGTATTTGACCAGCGCCGCCGCCACATCATCCTGGGTGGAAAGGGGATTTGACGCGCAAAGGCTGACCTGGGCGCCGCCACTTTTAAGCACGCGCATCAAGTTGGCGGTCTCGGTGGTAACATGCAGGCAAGCAGCCAGCCTGATTCCTTTAAGGGGTTTCTGTTGTTTGAATCGTTTTTCAATCAGCCGACAAACCGGCATGAAATTGTCCGCCCATTCGATTCGCTTCCGGCCGGCCGCCGCCAGCTTCAGGTTTTTGACATCATGTTTTTTCAATGTTTGCTATACTCCTATATTCGTTAGACGTCACGTTTCAGATCATCAGCTTTATCGATTCGCTCCCAGGTGAACTCCGGTTCGGTGCGGCCGAAATGCCCGTAGACCGCCGCCTGGCGATAAATCGGTTGGAGCAGATTCAGTTGCTTAATAATACCCCTGGGGGTCAATTCAAAATGCTTCCTGATCAGTTTCACAATTCGCTCATCGGCGATGTCTGAGGTCTTGTCAGTGAAGACCATGATTGACACCGGTTCGGCAACACCGATAGCGTATGCCAGTTGAATGGTGCACTTGTCGGCGATACCGGAGGCGACGATATTCTTGGCGATGTAGCGCGCCATGTATGCCGCCGACCGGTCGACCTTGGTCGGGTCCTTGCCCGAAAAGGAACCGCCGCCATGCGAGATCATGCCGCCATAGGTATCGACAATCAACTTGCGGCCGGTCATGCCGGTATCGGACTGGGGGCCGCCGATCACAAACTTGCCGGTGGGATTGACATAAATCTTGGTGTCGCCGTCGATCATTTCCGCCGGCACTACCGGTGTAATGACATTATCAATGATTTCCTGACGCGCTACATCGGTGATCTTGTTGCCGGTATCATCAAGTATCTCGTTGGTATGCTGTGTGGAGATTACAATAGCTTCGCAGCGGTGCGGCTTGCCGTCGACATACTCGATTGTTACCTGCGACTTGCCGTCAGGACCAAGATAACGGAGGACGTGCTCTTTCCTAACCTGCGCCAGTCTCCGGGTCAGGCGATGGGCAAGCATAATCGGCAACGGCATCAGTTCGGGAGTCTCTCGGCAGGCGTAGCCGGTCATCAATCCCTGATCACCGGCGCCGCCGACATCGACGCCCTGGGCGATATCAGGTGACTGCGCACCGATAGCATTCAAGATCGCACAGGAATTGTATGAGAAACCATAAGCCGGATCGGTGTAGCCGATCTCTTTAACGATTCTTCGAACCAGTTCGTTGATGTCGACAAAGCCCCTGGTAGTGATTTCGCCGCCGACAATGACAAGACCAACCGTGACGAAGCACTCGCAAGCAACACGACTCAATTTGTCCTGACTTAGCAGGTTGTCGAGTACACCGTCGGAAATCTGATCACAAAGTTTGTCGGGATGTCCTTCCGTGACCGATTCGGACGTAAACAAGAATCTCCTTACCGTCATATCCATTTATCCTTCTATTTGTTATGTATTACCTCTTACAATAACATCGCGGCCGATTAGTGAACCGGCCACGACGGCTGAATCAATGTGGGCGCCGGCAAAGATAATTGAATCGGAGATGATCGAGTTGCGTACTACTGTCTCCGGTCCAAGGGAAACATAGGGGCCGATAATTGAGCGTTCCACTTGCGCCGACGGATCAACCAGGGATGGCGGGACAATAATCGATCCCTCCCGCTTAACTGCTTCCTGATTTTTTGACAGAAGATGGCGATTGGTTGCCAGGATCGTCTCCACGTTGCCGCAATCATGCCAGCCGGTAGTGGGAAAGGTATAAAGACTGCCACCCTCTTTGAGAAAGAGGTCGAACGCATCGGTCAGTTGAATCTCGCCATGAGTGGTGATTCCCTGTTTGACAATTTTATCCAGGCATTCGTAGAACTGAGCCGTGTCTTTAATATAATAAACACCGATCACCGCCAGATTTGACGGTGGTTTTTCCGGTTTTTCCACCAACCTGATGATGCGATCGCCTTCAACTTCGGCTACGCCGAAAGCGCGCGCATCATCCACTTCTTTTATCGCCAGCAGATTGCGGTCGGAACCGACCAGACCCTGCCAGTCAAGCTCGGTAATGGTGTCGCCAAGAACAACCAATACATCCTCAGTGGTATCAATCACACCAAGATAAACGGCGTAGCCGAGACCGAGATATTTTTTCTGTTCGACGAAGGAGGCTTTGAAGTTATAATTCTTTTCAATATATTCCTTGATCTGATCCCCCAAAGCGCCGATGATGAACACCACCTCGGAAAAAGAAAGGGCAGTGATCTGATCGAGAACGTGCGCCAGCATCGGTTTGCCGCCTACCGGCAGGAGCGCTTTGGGCATCGTGTAGGTATGAGGGCGCAACCGCGTTCCTTCGCCAGCAACCGGAATGATAACTTTCATGCGAGCAGCACCTCCACTCAGACGATCTTAAGCCAGTCAATCAGGATAAACTGTAGCTGCCCAATCAGAAGGCTGATTCGTGCCATCACTGTGTAACCGAAATGGGCGCCGAAGGAGACCATAATAAACCAGATACCGACCTTGGCGCCGACGCCGAGGACACCCTTGTGTTCCTTGGAGAAGTAGAAGTAAATTAACGTCGCCACCACGCCGAAAAAGATCACAATCCCCAGGGGCGATGCCAGGTTGACAAAAGTGGCGGCCATCTGCGGCAGCACTAAGCCGTGCAACTGCGACATCAGGTAGATGCCGGCGGTATTGCCCATGATAAAGGCAAGCGGGAAACGGGAAATCCAGGATAGCTTGGGGAAGAAGCGACTGAACATCATCACACCCAGCAAACCGGCGAACAGCAGGAAAATGATCTTCATCGTATGGTAGGTGGTGTCACCAGTGCCGGCGTCCAGCATCTGCCAGTGCTGACCGATGGGGTCGACCAGTTGCTGGAGGATCACCGCCTGATAAATCAGGCCAAAATAATATCCGGCGGAGAGACCGGCGAAAATATGTTCCGCCATCCGGTAGAAGGGGTTGTCCTTGTAGAGAAAGGAGAAGAGAGCCAGGGTTGACAGTCCCGCCACCCAGATTCCCAGGGTTTCCACTTAGCTTTCCCTGCCTTTCGCTTTCATCGTAAAGAAGGCGATATTGCCGAGGATGATCAGGAAGATTATCAGCAAATGAACTAGTGATTGAGCACACATCCCCATGACCGCCATCGCCTGCTGATCCGCCAGAATCTCATATTCCGCCGCGCCGCGCATCCCTCCCAGAAGGCCGGTCATCTGACCCGACTCAACAAAGCTGTAAAGCTTGGGCGCCATCACTGCGGTCACGCCTGCTCCCACCGGCGTGCCAAACTGGGCATTTACAATTGATATCCAGGTGTCGATGATGCCGTTGTCGGCGACGACGAAGATAAACTCAATATCGTCATAGTTCTTGACCTCCTGCATCAAGGGCAGCTCCGAAAGGGGCCGGCCCAGGTTGTCGGCGGGATAAATTGACTCAATCGAAGCGCCCATACCCAGCAGCACGGCGGTATAGTTGGCTTTGTAACCAAGATTGACATAGTCAATGCCATATTCCTTGCCATACTGCGCCGCCATATCAGCCATGACATTCTCCGCAATCGAAGGCCCGCCCAGCGGAACAGTAGTCATGGTGACAATCCTGATATCTTTTCTGAACAGGTGATGCAGTGCGGCTACCGACATCGGCATCGTTTCCGCCACCGTTGAAGGATAATAGTCGAAAGTGAGCATCACTGCGCAACTATCGGGCAGGGCTTCGACGGCATCATAAAGTTGCCGCGCTTCAGGGGTGATACCCACCGGCAACTGCACCGGCACGACAATGGGAAAGATCACTGCCAACGCCACCAGCAGGTAAATCCAGCGACGATCGATTTGCCCGATTTTCTCCCAGAAGCTCATCTTACGTCTTTCCCATGTAGGTGCGCTCGATGCCTAGCATGATGCGCAGCGACATTGAGGCTGCTCCCAGCGCCGCACCGATGATGATGCCGCGCTGCACGGCGAC
>JAGLUH010000476.1 GCA_023134875.1 Candidatus Zixiibacteriota bacterium | reverse complement strand
TTGTAAGTGATTACATGACAATCAGTTAGAATATCGCATATGACGTCCATTAAGGTGCTGTGACGGATATGTATCCAACAGCGTCCTCCGCCACCAGGCCCGATCTCCAATCCTGAAGCCTTACACTGAAAACCCACTAATCACGAACCAAACAGAGAAATGGAACCTTTTCTATGTGAACTGCGTTAGAATATAAATGATGATTTTACTATGATTGACATGATGTACAAACTATTACGATTAAGGTGTTCTCTACATTAGAAAGTGACAGTGTATGGCGCTAATAAAGCTTGAACATGTATCAAAATCTTATGATCTGGGCGAAACGCGTGTTGATGCGTTAAAGGATATAACCCTGGAAATCGAGAAACAGCATTTTGTTTCATTTGTGGGGCCGTCCGGAAGTGGCAAAACTACGCTCCTGAACTTAATCGGATGCCTGGACAAGCCTTCGGCCGGTATGGTTTACCTGAATTCCATCCGCGTCAGCGATCTCGCCACCAGGGAAGCTGCGCGTTTTAGAGGTGAACATTTGGGGTTTATCTTTCAGAATTTCAATCTTCTCCCAGTGCTTACTGTTTATGAAAACGTTGAATATCCGCTGATTATGGTGCAAGACGTTGCCTCAAACGAACGCCGAGAAAGAATCATGCATTATCTTGAAGCGGTAAGCATGCTTGACCAGAAAGATAAATATCCGGGACAAATCTCCGGCGGACAAAAGCAGCGAGTCGCAGTCGCGCGGGCGCTTGTGACCAATCCCAAGTTGGTGCTGGCGGATGAACCAACGGCTAACCTTGACCATGCCAGCGCTTTCAAGGTAATTAGTTTGATGCGGCAGATGCAGCGTGACTTGAAAACAACTTTTGTATTCTCCACCCACGACCCGAAAATCATGAAGGAAGCGGAACTCGTGTTTACCTTAGAGGACGGGCAGATAACGAGCAAGGAATCGATAAGTCCGCCGAACTCCAACTGAGGAAGAAATCAGGAAATGACACATATTTTTAAGATCGCAATTCGGAACTTATTCCGCTACAAGAGGCGAACCTTGCTCACGGGTCTGCTCATAGTATTCGGTATGGTCATGGTCATCGTGTTCTCGGGTATTTCCAACTCATTTAAGGGCATGATGATCGGCACCATCACCGATTCCATGATGGGGCATTTGCAGATTCACAAGAAGGGCTATATCAGTTCTATCGATAATTTACCGCTGCATTTGAACATCACTGGCAGCGGAGTTACCAAACTGCGCAAGATATTGGACGACAACGATGCGGTCGAGGCCTACACCTTTCGTATTAAGCTTGGCGCCATGCTCAGTAATTTTGAGCAAACAACAAATATTCGGTTGACAGCCGTTTATCCGGACATGGAACGTCAAACCTGCCCGTCATTGACGGATCGCATCGAAGGTGTTGCCACGGAAGCGGAGCACTTTGTGCAACCGGGCGAGCTCATTCTTCCTGAGAATCTTGCGCAAGGGTTGAAGCTGCAAAACGGCAGTGACGTGGTTCTGGTTGCGACAAATAAGGATGGCTCGGTGAACGCCATCGGGCTGAAGGTAGCCGGTATCGTTGAGGGGTTGCTTGGGCCGTCAGGCAGGGACGGCTACATGCACATTGATGATGCAAAGGTACTGCTGCGAATTACCGACGATGAAATTAACGAAATCGCCATCCGGCTGAACAGTCTGGGCGCCCTGAATGAAGCGCATGAGCGGTTAGATTTGGAATTGCAACAATTCAATGACAGTAAGGGTAAACCGGCTTTCGAATTACACACGTGGGCTGCGCTCTCACCATTCTCATCCATTGCTACGATTGTGGATATCCTAATCATTACCGTGAAAATTGTACTGATCGCGATCGTGCTCATCAGTATCTTAAATGTGATGATGATGTCGGTCTACGAACGAGTGAGCGAGATTGGAACCATTTCTGCAATCGGTACTCTACCCTCGAAAATTCTGGCATTATTCCTAGCCGAGGGATTTAGCCTCGGGTTGATTAGCGCAATCATTGGCAACGTGCTTGGAGTTACTGTCTTGTATGTCCTTAACATATTGCAGTTGCATGTTTCCTTCGGCAGAATGAAGGATATTCTACTCGAGACATCGATCGCACCCGCCGAGCTGTTGACGATTACGGTAATCGTTCTCCTGATTACGCTCATTTCCAGTTTCCAGCCGGCTTACAGGGCTTCAAAAATGCAACCAGTAAGGGCGCTTCGGCATGTGTGATCTGCATGGGTTTCAATTATACCGCAGGAGATGAGAATGAATAGAAAGATGTGGTTTGCTGGCGTCTTGAGCCTGGCGCTGTTTACTTCGGCATTTGGCCAGGATGCTAACGAGATTCTGAAGAAGGCCGATGAGAAGCTCCTGCCGGAATCGTTCGAGGCTTATCGGAAACTAATCAACGAGGAGCCGGACGGCAGCAAGAAGGAGTTCATCTTTTACTCTGTGAAAAAGGGCAAAGACAAAGTGGCCATGCTCTATTTGTCACCGGCGAGCGACAAGGGCAGGTCAACCCTTCGTAAAGGCGACAATATGTGGCTGTACATCCCGAATGTCGGTCGGCCAATCCGTATTACAAGCTTGCAGTCTGTGGTTGGAGGTGTGTTTAACAATTCTGATATCATGCGCCTGGATTATTCTGTGGAGTACGACGCAACGTTTAGTGAGATAACGGACACACAGTATATCCTCGGTCTGAAAGCAAAAACCGCGACCGTGGCTTACGATCAACTGACAATGTGGGTGGATAAAGAATCGCTGCTTGTAGAAAAGGTTGAATGTTATGCGGCCTCGGGTTCCTTGATCAAGACTCTGAAGTTTCTAGAGATAAAGGACTTCGGCGACGGCTTGGTTCGTCCGGCAGCGATTGAAACAACCAGCCCACTATACAGAGGCTTCCGTTCTCTGATGATTTATTCAAAGCTCAAAATGCGCGAGTTTCCGGATGAGGTGTTTACGCTTGATTACATTGCCAGGTTGGGGGAGTTGCGGGAATGAGCAATCCCCTGCTGATCAGTTCTCTACTCATCCTGATGCTCATTCATCCGGCTGTTTCCCAGGATTACGATTTTGAGATTCCGGAAGAAGAGAAAGAAGCCGCCATCGCTTTTAGCGGTAACCTCGATGCGAAATGGGGCGTGTTGAAAAGCCAGAAAGAGTCTCCGCTGTACAGGATGAATTTCTTCAGTACAGAGCAGGATGCGTCGTATCTATCGCAATACCGCCTGGATTTGTATCTCAACGGCGAGTGCCGGCATAAACAGGTCGGTTTCTCAGTGAAGACGTTTTATCAATATACAAAAGAGGGTCCCATTGATCCGACCTTTTTTGAATTGCAAGGCAGCCTGAATCTGACGCCGAGGCTGTCAGCCGGGCTGGGGAAACGTCGCTATTTCTGGGGCAAAGGCTATGCGTTTAATCCGGTTGGTTATGTCAACACGGAGAAGGATCCGGAGAATCCTGATCTAACGTTAGCTGGCATCGTTTCCGGCTTTATTAATTACAATAAGAGTTATGAGTCAAACTGGCTGCAGAATCTATCGTTATCCTGTGTTATTATGCCGCCGGAAGCCGAGATTAATGATAAGTTTGCCCGGGCCGATCATACAGGAATCGCGCTAAAACTATACTTGTTGCTGCGCAATATTGACATCGATGTCATGATGTTTCAACGCCAGGGCGAGCCACAACGGTACGGGCTCGATTTTTCCACCAATGTCAGAACGAACTTGGAAATTCACGGAGAGGTCAGTTACGACAAAGATGACACAAAGACGTTTATCGAACAGGATGCCATTCAGCAGAAACAAACTGACGGCGCATCTTATCTTTTCGGCATTCGGTATCTGACCAACCTGAACACCACCATAATTGCTGAATATTACCATGACAATCGTGGCCTTAGCGAGAGTGAATTCCGCGACCTCCTCGGTTTTCTTCGGGATAGGGTGGCCAGCGGCGATTCCGAGATCGTCACACAGACCCGGATCGATTTTACGAGCCGCTTTCAGACGCGAACCTTCATGCGGGATTATCTTTATGTTAAAGTCAGTCAGCCGGAGCCGTTCAGCTGGCTTTATTCATCGATCGGCGCATTTACCATCTACAATTTGGACGACAACAGTTTTACGCTTTCGGCGCAACTGGGCTACAAGCCATTTACGAACTTCGAATTCCTGCTCTGGCCGACGGTATTGTCAGGCGATGATAACTCGGAATACGGCAGCAGACAATTGGAAGGAAAAGTAGAGATGTGGCTGCGATGGTTCTTTTAGGAATTGGATAGTAGGTTAAGACCGGGCGCGAAACCCGAACTTGGCCACAACTGACTAAATTCGAAGAGTTAATTAGTCCGACAACCACCGACTTAACTTGTTGCGGGACAATAAACTGGAGGCGGGGGGAATCGAACCC
>JAGLUH010000475.1 GCA_023134875.1 Candidatus Zixiibacteriota bacterium | reverse complement strand
GGAGCGATGAGGGTGTCTTCAACTACGAAGCGGGCTGTTATGCCAAGGTGATCAGCTTGTCGCCGACAGCGGAACCGGAAATCTACGCCTGCACGCGCCGGTTCGGCACCGTGCTGGAGAATGTCGTATACGATCCGGTAACGCGCTATATCGACCTTGATGACTGGACGCTCACCGAAAACACGCGCGCGTCCTATCCGCTGGAGTACATTCCCAATGCCGTGCCGGAAGCGAAAGCGGGACATCCGAAGAATGTCATCATGCTTACCTGCGATGCTTCCGGTGTGCTGCCGCCGATATCGAAACTGACTCCCGAGCAGGCGCTTTACCATTTCATCTCCGGTTACACTGCCAAGGTGGCCGGTACCGAGATAGGTTTGGGTATTGAGCCGGAAATCACCTTCAGCGCCTGTTTCGGCGCGCCCTTTATGGTGCATCATCCTTACTTCTATGCCGACCTGCTGCGCCGCAAGATGGTCAAACACGATGTCGACTGCTGGCTGGTCAATACCGGCTGGACTGGCGGCCCCTATGGTATCGGCAAGCGGATCAGCATCAAGTATACGCGCGCGCTTCTCAATGCCGCTCTCGAAGGAAAACTGCGTGACGTGCCTTATCGCACCGATGAAGTCTTCAGGTTCTTAGTTCCGGAACAATGCGGCGACCTGCCACCGGAGATTCTCGATCCGGCCAACACCTGGGGCGACAAGGAAGCCTATAAGGACAAGTATCGACAACTGGCGCTCTTGTACATCGACAACTTCAAGAAGTACCGGTCGGGCTGCCCGCCGGAAGTCGCCGCCGCCGGCCCGAAAGTGAATTAGTTCGAAACCGCAAAGGTTTTGGTCTACAAGCTGGTTCCCCGCTTGCGCGAGGATGACAAGCAAAGGTTAGTGCTTAAGAAGAGAATTGTCAAGCGGGCCCGCCGCTTGACCCTGTGGGTAGCAGACGTCTGCGTCTGTCCCTCGCTTTGATCCTAATAACATATCGTATTTAACCCGTAGGGGCGCTGCGTGCTGCGCCCACTGTGTCACTCCTCTCTCACCGTTTTGCTTGTAGTGAACCACTGTAAAAAACTCACAACCACTATTGGTAGAGGCAGCAACCTCTATGACACAGGTCGCTTCCGACTGCACCAGTGGTGGAAAAAAACCGTCACGGTTGCGGCGAAACGGTATTTAAGGTAATAGTCCGGGCAACCACCGCTGCAACTTGCCAGTCAAGGAAGCGTAGGCTGCTGTAGGTCAGGTTTCCAGTGAAGTCCGCCGTAGGCGGACGGAGCGCGAAACCCGACAAACTGGCTGCCGAGACTCAAGCGTCCCTGTTGCCGGTTGCTCCGCTTTGTGCCGGTTAATCCGGATTAAGCCTCTTTATTCGTTCTTTGACATGTCGAACCAATCGTTTCGACCCGCCGGCTGGAATAAGATTGCCGCGAAAAAAGAACCTGTTCGGTGATTGAACAGAAGAGGGCGTAATTGCTTGCCGATAAGGCAAACGAGTGTCCTCTTACATCGCGGAAGGAGATGATATGGCTGATTTTGTGGCTGTAATTGGGCTGACGGTTATTGTTCTAATGATTTTCGCCTGGTACCGGGTGATCGGCAAGATGGGATTTCCCAGCTGGTATCTGGTTCTCTTGTTGATCCCCCTGGTGGGACCCTGTCTTTTCCTTTATTTCGCCTTTGCCGAGTGGCCGATTGAGCGGGAACTGGCTCAATATAAGTTGGAAGCCAGAATGAGTCAAAATCGCGCCCAGACTGAGGAAAATCTGCCGTCGCCAGTGAACGCTTTGGCGCAGAAGCAATCACCGACTTAGACGTCGTCTCTCTTTGCTCCTATCCACCCAAGTTTCGCGTATCTTTTCTGAACTTGTCCTTTTAACTCCATATTGGTTCAGCGATTTGTGAAACTTCCAGTCGCGATTTCCGTAGACCGTTACCAGAATGAGGTTTCCGGGTGTCACTCAGGAGGGACAATGCGGCTGACGGTATTAGTAGTAAGTGTCGCGGCGCTGGTGGCTTTCGCCGGTGTGAGTTTGTATGCCGAATCAGGCAGAATCTACGGAAAATTGTACACGGTCGATGACGAGGTCTTTGAGGGCTGGCTTCGCTGGGACAAGAACGAGGCGTTCTGGGATGATGTCCTCGATGGTACCTGCGAACGAGAGAGAATACTAGATCGGAAAGTGAAGAAATCACGTCGCTACAAGGATAAGCGCAAGAGGTCGGTTAATTTCTTCGGCTTCCGCTTTGGGAAGGATTCTTGGAGCTTCAGCTTCGGTGGCGGCTCAGCCTGCGAGCTGCAGTTTGGTCACATGCAGACCCTTTATGTCGAGGGTTCCTCCGAAGCGACCGTTACCCTCAAGTCGGGTGAGGAGGTGGAGTTTACCTCGGGCGCCGATTTGGGATCGTCCGTGCGTGAGATTCTGCTGGTCGATATCAACGAGGGTGAGATTTATTTTGACTGGGATGATATCGAGAAGATCGAGTTCAGTGAGGAACCACGTGATCCTGATGATGGCCGCGAGCGGCTCTACGGTCGCTTGAGCACCAGGCGTGGTGGCGATTTCACCGGCTGGATCGAATGGGATGTGGATGAGGTCTTTTCCGACGACAAACTGGACGGCGACGAGGAGCGGCGACGCAAGCGCAAGTTCGCCTTTTCCCGTATCAAGGTGATCGAGAGACGGTCATCCTCTTCCTCTATCGTGACTCTCACCGACGGCAAGGAGCATGTTCTGCGCAACTCCAACGATGTCAACTCGGAAAACCGGGGTATCTATGTCAAGTCAAGTGATTTCGGCCGGATCAAAGTTGAGTGGTCTGATTTCGAGAAGGTGGAGTTTCTCGATGTTCCTAAAAGCGACCTGCCCGCTTATGACGATTTCGACGGCGGGCGACCTCTTCAGGGTACGGTTACCACCGAGGACGGTGAGGAATTCAGCGGCAGGATAGTCTGGGACGATGACGAAGAGTATTCCTGGGAACATCTCAACGGCGAATTCAAGCGAATGGAAATGGATATTCCTTTCTCGTTGATTTCCATGATTGAAAAGAGTTCCCGTCGCGGTTCTGTGGTGACTTTGAAAAACGGCGACTCCTATCTTCTCAAGGGTTCCAACGATGTCGACGACGATAACCGCGGTATCTTCATTATTCTTGATAACGGTGATGTTGAAGAGGTGGACTGGTACGACTTTCAGCAGTTGGTTTTGAGATAAATGACAACTTAAGGATTTCCCCTCATAGTGATTCACCGCCAGCCCCGCCCGTTCTATCGGGCGGGGCTCATATGTATAGGGTGCCGGTACACGATGACCGGCATCAACTTCAACCGGCAGACAAGGAGAGGTTTGTCCCAAAAGTTTTGATTTTCGGCACCGTCGGGAACTCCTTCCCGACGGGAAATGTTTGACTCGTGCGGATCAAAGCGTCAGGAAAGAGTTCCTGACGCCGCAAGTAAAGACTGGATTCCCATTTTCACGGGAA
>JAGLUH010000474.1 GCA_023134875.1 Candidatus Zixiibacteriota bacterium | reverse complement strand
AGACGGAACGGGTAAGAATCTGCAGATCGACGTCGGGCCCAACGGCCTCCCGCATTTTTTTCATATCTTCAAAGGGATCTTCACCGAGGTAAAAATACGGAGCCTGGTAGCGAGCGCCCCCGCCGAACTCAAAGTGATGAATACCCACTTCGGCGGATGCTTTCATGGCCGGAAGGATGTCGTTCAGCCTGACCTTGCCGCCAAAGGAACTCTGCAACCCGTCGCGAAAGGGAGTAAACATCACCCGTATTGTTTTGGGCTTCTGCGTGAATATCATTTTATCTCCTCTACCTTTGTAATTTTCGTTCCCGGATAAAGGGTTTGCAGTACGGTGGAAACCGCCGCAATCATGGTCGAGTCGCCAGCCGATTCCCTTTCAGGAAAAAGGACGGTAATGAGGCGCATGACCAGCGCCAGGACCGTAAGCAAGAGAAAAACGCCCACAAAGGCCGAGGTGCAAATAGCAACGAGGTCAAGAGATTCCATTCGCTGTTTCTCCGCAACAGTTCCTGAGCCGGTTCGGCCGGGTTCGGTGATCAGCCGTCGAACTTATGGCGTTTGCCACATCTCACGGCCTCCCGCTCAATGTTAAGTCGCCAAGTAAGGGAGTATCTTGTTCACTGTCAAGCGGCACTTCAGTTTTTCAGTATCAGCCGACCCCTGGTAACAGGCCGATCAATCCCCTCCAGGTAGAGTTCCAGGTTCTCACCGATAGAGGTTACGATGCCGTCGGCCAGTTCCTGCCCGGGACCGGCCGGGGTATCGGCATAGACGGCAACCTCTCGGCCGATCACCAGCGACCGGCGACGGTAGATATCCAGCAGTCGACGGTACTGGCCTTCAAGTAGCAATCTGTAATTCCGGCTTAGTGCTGCGATCAGGTGTTCCAGCAGCAATCCCTGATGGCACTTGTCGGATATAGATACAAAGTCACGCAGTGCAGCCACTTGGGGCACAAAGGAGTCGCGCTCGATTTGCGGCGTGGCTTCCACGTTAAGACCGATACCCAGGATGGCGCCGGTGACTATTTCCCCCTGGCTGAGAGTGTGAGCCAGAACGCCGGCCACCTTGGCATTGTCGATAACAATATCATTAACCCATTTGACGGCCGCTCGCCCTTTCAGTTCTTCAATACTGTCTACAGCCTCGATTACCGAGACTGCCGAAAGAATGGTGAAGCCGACACCAAAATGATCCACTTTCTGTTGTGGCGCCAGGAAAGCGCAGAGGTGAATATTGCCCGGTAATGCCACCCAGGGACGATTCTTGAAGCCGTGCAGACCACTGCCGAAACCGGCCAGGCACAGCACTCCGCCCGGCAGCAACGGGTCCGATTGAGCCATCCCTATGAGGGTGTCGTACTGTGACTCCGCCGCCAGTCTGACCACCAGCATGTATTGCCACAGCCGGTCGGAATCAACTTCGGTCACGGACAGAGAATCGGTGTCGAATAGACCGGCGGTGAGCTTTCTGATCGGATCCGGTACTGCATTGACAGCGATGGTTTCCCATTCCGGATTTCGGTTCAACACCTCCCGGGAGTATTCAATATTGTCAGTGAGGATGACCATAACGGCGTTTATTCCCGGAACCGGTCGTCGGAGAGTCTGTCTTTGGTGTGGCGGGATTTGCCGGTAAGCCAGCCG
>JAGLUH010000473.1 GCA_023134875.1 Candidatus Zixiibacteriota bacterium | reverse complement strand
ATTGTCTATGCCGAATACGCCAATCCCGCCAACAAGCGCACACTGTTGATTTACGGGCACTACGATGTGCAGCCGGTCGATCCCCTTGATCTGTGGCACAAGCCTCCCTTTGAACCGCATGTTGACGGCGACACTATCTACGCCCGCGGTGCGACTGATGACAAGGGACAGTTTCTGATTCACCTGCTGGCGGTGGAGGCCTATCTCAAGGCAGTGGGTTCGCTGCCGGTCAATATCAAGTTCGTGATCGAGGGCGAGGAGGAGACCGCCGCCGATAACCTCGAAGTGTTCATCAAGGGCAACCATGACAAGCTGAAAGCGGATGGCGTCATCGTCAGCGATACGGCGATGTATGGCCGGGGTGTCCCCGCGATTACCTATGGCCTGCGCGGAGTGGCCGCCGCCGAGATCAAGGTTACCGGACCCACCAAGGATTTGCATTCGGGCAGTTTTGGCGGCTCAGTGGCCAATCCCATCAGCGAGCTGGCGCGCATCATTGCCGCATTCCATGATGATAATTACCGTGTCGCCATCGATGGTTTCTATGACGATGTCAGGGAGGTGGAAGAGTGGGAGCGGGAGATGTTCGCCTCGCTGCCCTTTAAGGAGGCAGCTTACCTGAAATCAACCGGTTCGCCCGCCACTGTCGGCGAGAAAGGCTACACGACGCTGGAGCGCAATTGGGCGCGTCCCACCTGCGAGATCAACGGCATCTATGGCGGCTACCAGGGCGAAGGCGGCAAGACCATCATTCCCTCCTGGGCGGGCGCCAAGGTGACGATGCGGCTGGTGCCGGATCAGAACCCAGAAGATATCCTCGATAAGTTCGAGCGCTATGTTCGCAAAGTCGCCTCACCGGCGGTGACAGTCGAAATAACCAGGCAGGGGGGCGCCAGGCCGGCGATTGTCTCACGCGACAGCTTTCTTGTCAGGGCGGGGAATGTCGCCCTGGAGAAAGGTTTCGGCCGGAAACCGGTGTTTATCAGGGAGGGCGGTTCGATCCCGATTGTCAATGTCTTCAAGGAGGAATTGGGTCTGGATACATTGCTGCTCGGATTCGGTCAGCATGATGACAACGCTCACTCGCCGAATGAGAAGTTCTCCCTCTCTGACTTCCATCGGGGAATCATCACCGTCGCCCATCTGTTTGCGGAGTTGAAATAGTGGACCTGGAATTGACTGATAAAGTTGCATTGGTGGCCGGTGGCTCATCGGGAATCGGTCGGGCAATAGCGACGGTTCTTTCCGAGGAAGGCTGCAAAGTGGCGATACTGGCGCGTACCGCCTCTAATCTGAAAGACACAGCACGGCAGATCAACACCGCCACCGGCAACATGGTGATCAGCGTCAAGTGTGATGTCACCAGCAAACGCCAGATTGAATCTGCGGTTCGTAAAGTAACCAATAAGCTGGGGCCGATAGATATCCTTGTCTGCAATGCCGGCGGGCCGCCTTCGGGGATATTCGAGCAGTTCGGCGACGGTGACTGGGATATTGCCTATCAACTAAATTTGAAATCGACTATCCGTCTCTGTATGCAGGTGGTGCCGTCAATGAAGGAAAGAAGGTGGGGACGGATTATCAACATCACCTCAGTCGCAGCGCAGCAACCGATTGATAACCTGATCCTTTCCAACACCGCCCGCGCCGGTGTTCATGGTTTCACCAAGACGCTGGCTAACGAGATCGCTCCCTTCGGCGTTACGGTAAACTGTATCTGCCCCGGTTATACTGCGACCGAAAGATTACAGGAACTGGCACAGCAGATTTCCAAGTCGACCGGCGTTTCTCCTAAAAAAGTACGGGCTGGCTGGGAGAAAAATATCCCCGCCGGACGTCTCGCCGAGCCGCGTGAACTCGGTTACCTGGCCGCTTACCTGGCCAGCGACAAGGCGGGCTATCTCACCGGTGTTGCCATCAATCTGGATGGCGGCTTCGTCAAGTCGATCTGATGGCCTGTCATTTCTGTGTAAACGGGAATCGAGCCTGTAGTGCAGGTCAGAAGTCCTGCACTTTTGGCACCGCAACCTACAAGCCTTTTCAGCCATTGATCATCCCACGCAGGCGCAGCGCGGCGTCAGACGCTTCCTGGAGGAATTGGGCTGTCTCTTTTTCCTCCCGATTCTCCACTTCGAGAAGCAGCGAGCCACTATAGCCGCTCTCCTTGAGAATCGAGCAAATCCGTTCCCAGTCAACCTGGCCGGTAAACGATATCCAGTGGCAATCCTCCCGGCCGTCATTATCAGAGAGATGCACCGCCAGAAGCCGGTCGGCGTACTTCTCCAGAATTCGATACGGTTCGTTTCCGGAGAGCAGATCGTGGCTTGAATCGTAGCAGAAACCGAAACGTTCCGATTTGAACTCAGCCAGCGCCCTTTCCAGGAACTCCAGCGAGATTGAATCGTAGAGATTCTCAGCAGCGATATTGATTTTCATATTCTCGGCGGACTCGATCAGGACATCCAGGGAATAAAGTAAAGAATCAACATTTTGTTGATATCCTTTGGGAGAGAAGTGATTAAGATGGACAATAGCAGTTGGACAGGTCAATTCCACTGCCGCTGCCAGGCAGAGCGCCACCCGGCAGACAGCCGCCATCCGCGATTCCGAATCGGCATGGGAGAGATCATAGCCGCGAGTGAAGGGTACATGCAGCGAATCGATTTCCAGCCTGTGTTTTTCCGAAAGCGCCAAAAGCTTCCTCTGTCCCTGCCGATGCAGGTATCCGGAATGGACAGTATTAGCACCGAGGCTTATCGCTGTGAAAACCGTATCCTCCAATTCGATAAGCTGTTGTTCCACAGGGACTTGATAGTCGAATGTCGTGCCGATAGCAAGTTGCATCGCCTCTTATTTACTGACAACAAAGCTTGCCGGCAAGAATTATTTGACATTCACGCTGGCAGGATATACATTTTAGACAGGAAAGAGGAGAGGGCATGAAGATACGAAATCTCCAACGAGTTGAGAAGCGGAACGCCTATCCTCGAGGTAAGGCGAAGGGTGTTTCGCTGCGAGTAGCTATCGCGGAGGAAGATGGGGCGCAGGATTTGACCATGCGCATTTATGAGGTTGACCCGGGCGGCTATACACCCCTGCATTCGCATCCCTGGGAACACGCCCTATTCGTCGTCCGTGGTAGCGGTAAGATTCTGGACGGCAAGAACGAACGGCGCTTTGAAAGGAATGACGTGTTGTTTATTCCTGCTGACGAGAAACATCAGATTAAGAACAACGGCGAAGAGAACCTGGTTGTCGTCTCTGTTATTCCGATTCAGGAAGAGTAAGAACTGAACAGTCTCTCTCCTCCCCCTACATGGTGTGGAGCTTTTCCCCCAGGTCTTAGGATGATTCGGACCGGCCTTATTGAGCCGGTTTTTCTTTTCTTGCTCTACCGTAATGTCTCCCAACAAGATAGGACGCAACGCCAGAACGATATCGACGGTGGCACGACGATTGCACTTATGCCAACCAGACAGTTGGTAACTTAACAGGAGGAAAAAATGCTGAACAGGCGGAAGGTGTTAAACACAATCCTGGTGACCGTGATGGGTTTGCTGGTGATGTTGCTGGCGGTGCAGTGTTCGAATCAGCCTATTACTAATCCGGCTGATGGATCAACCTCCAGCTACGGTAAGAAGGGGGGCACAAATGATAACGAGGCCATTGGCGGTGAGGACGATACCGGTTCTAATATCAACGTTCGCCTTGACCTCAAATGGGGAGAAATCGAATTCGCAGTCTCGGCGTCAGGTGTGATCGCTAACGAAGGTGGTTCTCTGACAGTCAAGAAGAACGGCAACTTTTACACCCTCGACATGGGGCCTACCGTCCTGGCTACCGACCAGGGAATCGGTCTCCAGGTGACCAAGGGTAAGAATATTTTTGACGAAAGTGTAACCTATATCTCTTTTACTCCACAGAACATATCAGTCTACGGCAGCTTCAGCTTGACGATGAGTCATCCTTATTACCAGGAAACTCACTACACTATCTACTTCTGGAACGACTCTGAAGAGAGCTGGACCCTGTACGGTGCCGTAATTGGCTGGGTTGGCGAGACCTGTGTGAGATTCAGTGCCAATCACTTTGGTACCTATGCCATCCTGGCTATACCGATTTCCCAGGAGAACAACGACGCTGCCTAACGCATAACCATCTTCAACCTGTGGTTCCATCAGCCCGCCGCGCCGTTTGCGGCGGGCTCTCCTTTTCAGCGCCGTCGGGAGAACCCCTTCCCGACGGAAAATGTATGGTTCATGCGGATCAATGCGTCAGGAAAGAGTTCCTGACGCCGCAAGTTCGTGGTCGTGGACGGCAGATGTCCTCGTCTGCCTCTGGTCTGATCCAGCGAACGAGCAGGTCAGGAGAGGCTGTCCCAAAAATGGTTGGGAATGGGGTTTGTAGGTCGGTGTTCCGAGTCCTGAGCATTAGCAAGGGATGAGAAACCCGACACCAGCCCGCCTCGGCGGATCGGGTTTCGCGGTCGCCGCGGCGACCTGGGAACCCGACCTGCACGAAAACCCTTTTGTAGTAACTGGTTAGAACATAATCTTGAACGGTTTCGAGCCGGAGTGCAATTGGTCGGTATGATCCATGATCGCCACCGTGGCTTCATAAACCTGTCCCGGTTCGAAAGCGAAGTCATCGCCGTTGCCCGTGTCGATTTTGCGCCATAAGACAATTGTCCATTTGAGCCTGGTACCGTATTCGAGCTCATATAACGATGCTGATTTGACATCATACCGTGACTGCGCCGTGTCGGTAGCAGGGTGGCTGAGCACGTAACCGGGAACTCCATCGTACGGTTGCCAATCGATACCGGCGAATTCCTGATTAATTGTATCCTCGGCAAACAGGAAAGCGCCTTCGTAGTTTTCTCTGTCACGATGCGCCCACTTTGGCACAGTTCTATTGGGGGGATCACCTTCCGGATTAGCATTGGGGTTTTTTGCGTTCCGCCACCAGATGGAATCGACGGCGTCGTCATAAAGCCGGTCACTGCCCCAGAACATATCCTCAGCCAGGCCCAGTGGATCAGTTCTTCCCGCCCGCCAGACCCAGGCATCTATATTGCCGCCGCCGGTCAGATACATGGTGTCGCTTCCCCCTGCGTCGTGGCACATCAGGAAACAGTTAGCGCCCTCGCTGCCGTTGCTGCCATTGTCGATCAACAAGGCGAAGATATCCTCTCTTTCCCAGCGCGGGTTGAAGACGTTAACTTCCTCAATTCCGGTGTTGATGATGGTGGTGTCAACTGTAGTGTCGTTGGGGACGACGGTAGTGTCGACGGTAGTCGTAATTATAGTGTCGATTATATCTTTCCAGTTCTGTGTCCAGACATCGCAGACCCCGGAATTGCCACAGGCCTCGTGAATCCAGTAGCCCGGCTTTACCGACTGGCTGGTGTCGGTCCAACTAAATCGAAAATAAACATACTCGCTATCGCAAATCGCCTTAGTGCGCACCAGGCCAAGACCGAACTCGTTGGTGTGATCCGCGCTCTCGCCTATGCGGATGCAGGCCTCGTCGACACTGTCCCAGACGTTGCTGTTGACGAGATCGGTGGTGTCAAGAGGTGTGGATATATAGCACACGACAACCGAGTCGGCACCACCCGTGGGTACAGGTTCTTCTCCCTTGCTGCAGCCGGCAAGCCAGCAGGCGGCAAGTATGGCTATCGCTAAGAGGATTAGATAAAATCGCTGGTTCATCGTTACTCCTATTCTTCAGTTTCTAATATCAAGAAGAAAGCGGTTAATACCACTCAGTCATTATTATTCGGCTTTTATCACCATTAACGTTAGATCATCTAATTGTGTACCAACGGCCTTGAAGGCATGAATTTCCTCGACGATACGCGCCCTGATTTCGCTGGCAGCCGATTCTCTCTCTTTTCTTACCAACTCAACCAGCCTTTCGGTCCCGAATTGTTCCGAATTCTCATTTTCCGCCTCGGTGATGCCGTCGGTATAGAATACCAGGATATCACCGCTGCCGATACGAACCGGCCGCTCTTCATAGAGCCGGTCGGGAATAATCCCCAGCGTCAGGCCACCTTCCTCCAGGAACTCGATCTCTCCGGAACGCCGTAAAATGAAGGGAGGATTATGGCCGGCATTGGTAAAGGTGAGAATCTTGTTGCGGATGTCAAGAACGCCGTAGACGGCGGTGACGAATTCGCCTCGCTTGACGGATTCGCAGATCAGATTATTGA
Organism: Candidatus Zixiibacteriota bacterium; assembly: GCA_023134875.1. Taxonomy (GTDB): domain Bacteria; phylum Zixibacteria; class MSB-5A5; order CAIYYT01; family CAIYYT01; genus JAGLUH01. The sequence goes on along the minus strand of JAGLUH010000473.1, from coordinate 1,867 downwards.
CCTTGTGCATGATAGTGCGAATAGCGTAGTTGTTCCTGATCTCCGCTATCAGGGAAGCGCGAAAAGAAGCCATAATCAGCGCCGCCGGTACCCCTCGGCCGGAAACATCAGCGATGGCTATGCCCAACTGGTTATCCACGATCGGAATCAAATCGAAATAATCGCCGCCCACCTCCTCCGAAGAGACGTTGATGGCATCAAGGTCAAAACCAGCCAATTCAGGGAAATGGTCGGGCAGAAACGATTTCTGAATGGAGCGGGCAAGCTGGAGTTCATCCTCGATTTTCTGTTTCTCAACCGCTTGCTCAAAGAGCCGCGCTCTTACCACCGAAAGGGAGGCCTGATTGGCGAAAGCAGTCACCATGTCCAGGTCTGACGGGCTGAAGGCATCCGGGTTGTCCGATTCCAGATTGAAAGCGCCGATCACCTCACCACCGGAAAAAAGGGGGATCACCAGTTCAGAGCTGGTGCGGTGGCGCGCTTCTATGTAGCGTGGGTCCTTGCTGACATCGGGGACAATAGCCGGTTCGCCTGTTTTCGCCACCCAGCCTACCAGTCCCCTGCCCGCCTTCAGTTCCAGTAGTTGCTGTGAGTCCGCCCGCTGATAACCGTGGGAGAATATCTCCTCGATATTCTCTGTGCTTTGATCAAAGATAAAGATACCGACAGCATCGAACGACAATAGTCTATTCAGTGCCTTCACAATACTGTGGAAAACATCGTTGAGCTTGACTGACATCGACAACATTTCACCGGTCTCCTGCAGCAATTCCAGCTCGAGGTCATTGCGACTTAAGGCATCCTGCAGAATGGCATTGTTAAGTCGCAGGATGGTGAGGTTAAGGTTGTCGGTGATATAATCGCCCAGCGTACCCAGGCGCTCCCGCGCGAAAAGAAAAAGCATGCCGGAGATGTTGTCAGCGGCCTCAAAGCGGTAGGATTTATACTCACCGGGAAGGTAGTTGATGTGGTCGCAAATGCTGGCAAAGACGGGGTCTTGTTCCACCACGTCACCACTGGCAAGCTGTTCCATTTGCCGGTTGTCGCCGCCCCGTAGGGAGTAGTGCTCCTCCTTTTCGTCCCAAAAGAGATGAATCTCCAATTCAACCCGCAGGCGGTGATGAATAATAATGGCAACTCCCGAGTTTTTAAACAGCGGGCGGGTTTCCCGATAGAAATCAGCGATCGATTTCGCCCGAAATTCGGAGAAGCTCTCTCTATCACGTTTGCTGCTATTCATCTCACTCCATCAGCGAAAACCTGAGCTGCCAGGATAATATCTGACGCGTACATTGGCAAGTATATTGACACGGCAACCCCACTCGACACCTGCGGCTCTAGTTGGGGTACCGGCGCGCCCCTGCCAATCGAATTAAACAGTAGGTCAAAACCTCTGTGGTCTTGACTCCGCCAGGAAAGGGCTCCTGGCGGCGCGGAAGGATACAGGTAGGAGAGACGTTGCCCCATATTGTCGGTAACTCGTACCCCACCCCTCCGGGATGGGTAAATCGCTCGCACCCCAAGGGGTGCGGTACCCTGTGGAAATTCTTCTTCTCGCTTCACGTGAATGTCAAAAGGACAAGCCTTTCGACCTGCGACTTCGGGCACGCCGCGGCGTGCCCCTACGAATTATATCCAGTATTTATAGGATAAGAGAATCGCTTGCGGTATCCCGTGGGCGGCAGATGTCCGCATCTGCCCCTTTTCTATCGCTTGCGCTACTGACAGTTTTTTATGGGCACTCAGCGCAGGGTACAGCGCCGGAACTGAATATGTAGTTGATCAGGTAGACTATGTCAGATATGTTGACGGTGCCGCTGCAATCGACATCACCTGCTTCCGACGGATCAGGCGGCGGGCCACCACC
>JAGLUH010000472.1 GCA_023134875.1 Candidatus Zixiibacteriota bacterium | reverse complement strand
TGTGCCCTTTGTGGTGGTGGTAATAACCGGCGCTTCCAACGCGGTCAATTTGACTGATGGCGCCGACGGCCTTGCCACTGGTCTGGCGGTGATCTGTTTCGCCGCTTTTGCCGGTATGGCCTACATCACCGGTCGCACCGATTTCTCCGGCTATCTGGACATCGTCTATCTGCCGGGCGCCGGTGAGTTGACCGTCTTCTGCGCCGCCGCTGTCGGTGCCGGTCTCGGCTTTCTCTGGTTTAATGCTCATCCGGCCCAGGTTTTCATGGGCGATACCGGCGCGCTCGCCTTGGGTGGTGTCCTGGGCGCGCTGGCAATACTCATCAAGAAAGAACTGTTATTAGTGATCGTGGGAGGAGTCTTCGTTATTGAGGCACTCTCAGTTATTTTGCAGGTATCCTCTTTCAAATTGCGGGGAAAGCGGATATTTCGAATGGCTCCTCTTCACCATCACTTTGAACTAGGCGGCATGCACGAGTCGAAGGTGGTGATCAGGTTTTGGATTATAGGGGTGTTGTTCGCCCTGTTAACCCTGTCCACATTCAAGGTGAGATGACGATACGACCTGATTTGGTTAAGGGAAAACGGATTACGATCCTCGGTATGGCACGTACCGGCCTGGCGGTGGCGAAACTGCTGCAACGCTATGGCGCGCGACCCTTTGTCTCGGAGATCAAACCACGCTCAGAGGTGGTGTCTGAGGCGGAAGCGCTGGAAGCTGTCGGTATCAGGTTTGAGACGGGCGGACATTCGCGGCAGGCTCTGGATGATGTTGATTTCTGTATCATCTCACCCGGCATCGCGCCGACAGCGCCTTTTGTGCAGGAAATTACCAGACGTCATCTTCCCCTCTTCTCGGAAATCGAAGTCACCTCCTGGCTTTGCCCGGCCACGATCCTGGCGATTACCGGCGCCAACGGCAAATCGACCACTACCACGCTGCTGGCGCATATCATCAGGGAATCAGGCCGCCAGACGGTGGCAACCGGCAACATCGGTTCGCCCTTTGCCGCCGATGTCGAACAGCTCAGCGCGGATGACTATGCCGTCGTTGAGGTATCCAGCTTTCAGTTGGAGCATACCGACACTTTCAAACCGAAAGTGGCGGCTATTCTCAATATCACTGCCGACCATCTTGATCGTTATGGTAACATCAGCGAGTATGCCCAGGCGAAATATCGCATCGCCGACTCGCAGGATCAGACAGATTATATCGTGCTCAACCAGGACGATCCGCTGACGGTAGCGCCCGATCTCTGGGGCAAACCGCAGCGGCTTCACTTTTCGACCAGAGAAGAGGTGGCAAGCGGGGTTTTTGTCAGGGATGACCAGCTTGGATTTACCATCGGGGAAAGATCAGGGACGATCTGCCCCACTGCCGCGATAGGCATCCCGGGACCGCACAACCTGGCAAACGCCGCTGCCGCCTCTTCTGTGGCCCTGGCAATTGGCATTGATCCTGAAGCGATTGCCCGCGGCCTGGCGACGTTTCGCGGTATTGCGCATCGCCTGGAGCCGGTGGCGGAAATCAACCAGGTAAGGTTTGTCAATGATTCCAAGGCAACCAACATCGACTCGGTGAAAGTCGCTTTACAGTCTGTCAAAACGCCGATCATCCTGATCATGGGCGGCCGCGATAAGGGAGCTGATTTTAGTTCATTGGCGAAACTTGTCGGCGACCGCGTGAAGCTGCTGCTGCTGATAGGCGAGGCGGCGGCGAAGATTGATGCGGAACTAAGCACGATAACCGAAGTTGTCCGTTTGGAGGATATCGAGCAGGCAGTCAATCACGCTTACCAGCGTGCCGCCCCGGGTGATACTGTGCTCCTCTCGCCCGGCTGCGCCTCCTTCGACCAGTTTCGCGACTTTGAGGATCGTGGT
>JAGLUH010000471.1 GCA_023134875.1 Candidatus Zixiibacteriota bacterium | reverse complement strand
GGCGGCTCGTCGCTGCTGTTAACCTCCATCGGTGTCGGTATTCTCCTCAATATCAGCCGGCAGAATGTGAAGACGCCGCAACTGTTTAAGATGCGGGAGGGTGGAAGATGACGCGCCGGCGGATCATGTTTGCCGGTGGCGGTACCGGCGGGCACCTCTTTCCCGCCTTTGCGTTGGCGGAGGAGTTCGTTAAGCGATTGGGCGAGCAGTGTGAAATCAGATTCTTTGTCACCGGCCGCGACCTGGAGATGCGCCTCATCGGGGAGCGCGGTTATCCTGCGCATCGGATTCATATCCGGGGTATTCGTCGCGGCAGTGTAATGGGCAACCTCCTCTTTCCCATTATGCTCTGCTGCGGTATTATGGAATCTATCTATCATATCCTCCGTGTCGACCCCGATTTTGTCGTCGGTACCGGCGGCTATCTTTCCTTCCCGGCGGTGCTGGCGGCCAGAATCACCAACCGTCCCGCCTTTATCCAGGAACAGAATTCCTATGCCGGTATCGCCACCCGTAAGCTGGCTCGCTTTGCCGACCGGATTTTCATTGCCTATGAAGACACCGCCCGGCAACTTCAATTCGTGGAGAAGTGTATTCTCACCGGCAATCCGATCAGGGCGCACTTTGGCCAGGTAGAACGGGAGGCGGCCTGTCGTCAGTTCGGTCTTGATCCCGATAAGAGGACGCTGCTGATATTCGGCGGCAGCCAGGGAGCGGCATCAATAAACAGGAAGATTCTGAAATCACTTGAGAATCTAGCAGCCATAGAGAGGTTACAATTGATCTGGCAGGTTGGCGGCGATATCGACTGTATCGAAAAATTCAATAAGTCGAGCCTGCGTGGTGTAACATTGAAGTTTATCGATGACATGCCGGCTGCTTATGCCGCTGCTGACCTGGTGATCTGTCGCGCCGGTGCTCTTACCCTATCGGAACTGACCGCCTCTGCCAAACCGGCGATCCTGATTCCTTATCCCTATGCCACTGAAGACCACCAGACTAAGAACGCTCAGACTTTAGTAGATGCCGGCGCAGCTACTATGATAAGGGATGCCCAACTACCCGAGATCGATCTACCGCAGGTTATAGAGAAATTGCTTACTGATGAAAACAAGTTGCTAAGCATGAGTATGGCATCCGGTGCACTGGGGCGTAGGGATGCGGCTGAGAATATCGTCCAGCGAATCCTTGAGTTTATGGGGTGGCAATGAGATTCGGTAAAGTAAGGAAATTGCATTTTGTCGGCATTGGCGGAATCGGTATGTGCGGCATCGCCGAAGTTCTGCACAACCAGGGTTACCGAATCACTGGTTCCGATCTCGCCCTGACCGAGGTTACCGAACACCTGCAGGAGATTGGTATCACTATAAACGCGGGACATGCGGAAGGCAACATCAACGATGCCGATTGCCTGGTGATCTCGTCGGCGGTGGAGGACGATAATCCTGAAGTTGTCGCCGCTCGGAACCGCAAGATTCCCGTCATTCGGCGCGCTGAAATGCTGGGTGAATTGATGCGCATGAAATTCGGTATCGCTGTCGCCGGTACTCATGGCAAGACCACCACCACCTCGATCCTTGGTCACCTTCTGGTAAAGGGTGGTCTTGATCCTACCGTTATGGTGGGCGGCCGCGTCGTGTCGTTTGAGACTACGGTCAAACTTGGTGACGGCGAATACCTGGTGGCGGAAGCGGATGAGTATGACCGCTCCTTCCTGAACCTGACACCGACGGTGGCGCTATTGACCAATCTGGAGGAAGATCATCTCGACTACTATAAAGACCTGGATGAAATCAAGGCGGCCTTTTACCAGTTTGCCAGCAAGGTTCCTTTCTACGGAACAATCCACCTTAACCTTGATGACTCAAATCTGGTGAGCCTCATCCCTCACTTAGTGCGGCCGGTCAGGACTTTTGGCTTTAAGACACAGGCGGAGACGCGCGCCGACAATATCGTGCCGGAGGGTACGGACATCTCCTTTGACGTTTACCATCATGATAACAAGCTTGGTCGGGTTCGCCTGCCTTTGCCGGGTGAGTTCAATGTCTTCAATGCGCTGGGAGCAATATCAGTCGCCCTGGAATTCGAGGTGCCCTGGTCGATAATCAGGGACGCTCTCAATGAATTTCGTGGCGTCAAACGCCGCTTTGATTTTATCGGCGAAAAAAGAGATGTGAAAGTGTATGACGACTACGCCCACCACCCCACCGAGGTTGAGGTGACCTTGCAGGCGGCGCGTCAGGCGTTCGGCGGTCGTCTGATAGTTATCTTCCAGCCCCACCTCTATAGTCGCACACGCGATTTCGCCGAAGAGTTCGCCAAGGCGTTGCTTGCCTCCGATATGTTGATCCTTGCCCCGATCTATCCGGCACGCGAGGAACCAATCGAAGGTGTCAGTTCGCAGTTGATCGCCGACGCGGCGGTCGAGTTCGGCCATAAAAATGTTAAGTACATTGAAGATACCGAAAAGATTCCTGAGGTGGTGGCGGCCTATGCCGAGACTGGTGATGTTGTCTTTACCATCGGCGCGGGCAGTATCTACCGTACTGCCCCGAAAATTGTGGAGGTGCTCTAAACGATGAAACGGCACCTGCCTGGAATGTTATTTGTGTTCGCCCTGCTTCTGTTGGCGGGAGTCTGCGTACTCAATTATTACCCACTACTGAAGCTTAACGGTGTCCGGATTGTCGGTACGGAAAGAATCACGACGGATGAGTTGGGTCTTGCCGCTGGCGACAACCTGTTTGCTGTTGACACTAAAGGGGTGATTGATACCCTGCTGGCATTCCCCTTTGTCGCCGCCGCCGCCGCACGATTTGATCTTCAGGGGAACCTGATCATCACAGTAACTGAAAAGGAACCGGTTTGCTACCTCTATGATGGCGGCCTTTACGGTCTCAGTTGTCAGGGTGAACTGCTTCCCCTTGAGGACAACGGTAGCGGGTCGCTGCCGGTGATCCGGGGCGTCAGGTTGCGTAATAGCGAGGTTTATCAAACGGTAAGACATACCGGCCTTAATGCGGCCTTAAAGCTTGTCAACCTGATGGGAAGACGCAGCCCAAACACTTTGGCAAAGACATCCGAGATCATGGTCACCAATGAGGGATTAGAGTTGATTCTTGAGCCGGGAACGGTAGTGGCCAAGCTGGGATGGGGTGAATATCAGGATAAGATTGATATGCTGGAGTTGGTGTTGTCGGACAATCAGAATCCGGCGCTGGCTCTGGATTTGCGCTTTAAGCGCATGGCGATTTTGGAAAAAAGATTTTCAAATAGAGAGGTTAAACATGGGGTCTGAGAGATTGATCTGTGGTCTCGACATCGGCACCACCAAAGTCTGTGCCATGATCTGTCAGATCGGTCCTGATGGCGAGGAAAAAATCATCGGTGTCGGTACCGCACCTTCCGACGGTCTGCGGCGCGGCGTAGTGGTCAACCTGGACAAAACCATCGCTTCCATCGAGCGGGCGATCTCCGGTGCGGAGCAGATGGCAGGCACTGAGATCACCTCGGTCTATGCCGGCATTGCCGGTGATCACATCAAGAGCATCAACTCGCGCGGTGTCATCGCCGTCAGTCGCGCCGATAACGAGATTTCCGAGTATGACGTTGAGCGGGTGATTGCCGCCGCCAAGGCGGTCGCTATACCCTCCGATCGCGAGGTGATCCACATCCTGCCCCAGGAATTCATCGTTGACGATCAGGGTGGTATCAAAGACCCCATCGGCATGTCGGGCGTGCGGCTGGAAGCGGAGGTGCATATTGTCACCGGCGCGATTACCTCGGCGCAGAATATCTACAAATCGATCCGGCGGGCTGGTTATGAAGTCTGCGACCTGGTGCTGGAACCGCTGGCGTCGGCGCTCTGTGTTCTCACGGCGGATGAGGAGGAATTGGGCACGGTGCTGGTCGACCTGGGCGGCGGCACCACCGACGTCGCTCTCTTTACCGACTCGTCGGTCAGATACACCTCGGTGATTGGTCTCGGCGGTCGCAATATCACCAACGACATCGCCATCGGTCTGCGCACGCCGGTCGATCATGCGGAACGGATCAAACTTGACTTCGGCGCGGCGATGAGCGGACTGGTTAATCCCGAGGAAATGATCAGCGTCCCCACCGTAGGTGATCGCCCCCCCCGGGAGGTGTCGCGCGCGGTGCTGGCTACTATCATCGAACCGCGTGCCGAAGAGATTTTCCGGCTGGTATTCAAGGAACTGAAGCGCACTAATTTCTACCAGGCAGTTGCCGGTGGTGTGGTTTTAACGGGTGGTGGTTCCCTGTTGAATGGTATTGATCTCCTGGCGGAACGCATCTTCGACATGCCGGTGCGCGTGGGAACACCATCAGGATTTACCGGAATGTCAATGATAGTCACCAATCCAATCTACGCAACGGCGTTCGGTCTGCTGCGTTACGGTATCGATCATCCGGAAAAAGCGGCCGGTGAACCGGGGGTTTTCAACCGCGCCTTCACCAGGCTGGAAAAAGTATTTAATTCATTGTTTAACTTATAAGAAATGAGGCAGGCATGAAACTGGAGTTCGCACCGGAGGAATCAAATTTCGCCAACATGAAGGTTGTCGGCGTGGGCGGAGCCGGCGGCAATGCGATCAATCGGATGATCCAGCAGGGGCTTGGCGGAGTCAAGTTCATTTCAATCAATACCGATGCCCAGGCGCTGGAATCCTCCAAGGCCGAGGAGAGAATCCAGATCGGCGGTAATGTCACCAGGGGTCTGGGGGCAGGCGCCAATCCTGAGATCGGCAAACGCTCTATTGAGGAGGATAAGGATCAGGTTGTTGCCAGGCTCGACGGTACCGATTTGGTTTTTGTCACCGCCGGTATGGGAGGCGGTACCGGTACCGGCGCGGCGCCGGTGGTGGCGGAAATCGCCCGTCAGCAAGGCGCTCTGACAATAGCGATTGTTACCAAGCCATTCGAGTTCGAAGGGCGTAAACGGATGAACCGGGCGCTGGCGGGAATTGAGGAGTTAAAAACCAGGGTCGATACCCTGATTGTCATCCCCAACCAGAGACTATTGGCAGTGGCTGATCCCTCAACCCGGCTGACGGATGCCTTCCTGATGGCGGATGAAGTGTTGTTGCAGGCGACGCGTGGTATCTCTGATCTGATCACCGTGCCCGGTCTGATCAATTGTGATTTCGCCGATGTCCGCACGGTGATGCTGGAGATGGGCGATGCCATGATGGGATGCGGCGTCGCTTCCGGCGACAACAAAGCTGGCGAGGCGGCGCATCATGCTATTGCCTCACCACTGCTGGATGATGTCGATATCAATGGCGCGCGCGGGGTGTTGGTCAATATTACCGGTTCACCCGACCTGACTCTCTTTGAGGTTAATGAAGCAATGACGGTGATCTACGAGGCTGCCGGCTCGGATGCGAATATCATCTTCGGCGCAGTGATTGATCCCGCCCTGGAGGATGAAATTCGGGTGACGGTGATTGCCACCGGTTTCGGCGGGGTCACAGCAGCAGTAACCACGAGGATGGAGAAAGCGGAACCGGTCGATCTCTTTGGCAAGCCGGTGCCAACCGATTACACCAATCGCGTAGCGAACCTTCAGCGAAGACAGTTTGCGACAGAGGGCGCCGGCGAGGGATCGTCTCCCTTCACCAAGGCCGACCTCGACGTGCCGGCATTCCTACGCCAGGGCAATGAGTAGAGTATAAAGTGACGACGGGCGCGGTAGAGGTTGTCCTAAAACGTCGTGACCACTGTTGCGCAGAGGCAAGGTTGCTGAAATAGATATCTCTTGTCGGCACGTTGGTGTACGCCCTCGTGCACCAACAAAAAGGGTCTGCATTTGTGGGCGGCAGACTTTGTGGGTGGCAGACTTTGTTTGTGGGCGGCAGACGTCCGCGTCTGCCCCATGTTCCGTGGTTGGTCTACGCCCTCGTGCACCGACAAAAAGGGTCTGGATCGTGGTTGGTGTACGCCCTTGTGCACCGACAAGAAAGGTCTGGATTCCCGTTTTCACGG
>JAGLUH010000470.1 GCA_023134875.1 Candidatus Zixiibacteriota bacterium | reverse complement strand
TCCAGTTCTGCGATCTCCAACAGTTCGTCTTTCATGATCGGCACCTTGATTTCCTTGCCGAGCGTGGGGTCTACTTGAAGCTCGAAGTTCCCGCTCTCAATGCCCATGCGGTACTCCCGGTAGGCCGCGATGATCTCCATGAGGGCTAGGACGCCCTCGGGCCAAGTCAGGGAATCGACGAGGTCTAGGGCGTCGAATACCATCCAGCGCCGGCCCGATTCGCTCAACCAGCGCTTCAGATGATCCTTGTCCTTGATCGCTACTCGCAGGAGGGCCATGGAGCGTTCTTCCGGGGACATGTCAGGATTTAGGCGTAGTACCATCGGACTTCTCCTCTCGTTTCGGATTGATAATATCTATCATATCAATCAATGACATTGGATTTCTCCTCTTCCACGCGCTCTCCCAACATTTTCGCCAACTGTTCTTCACGTACTCCTTATGATTCCCGCTTCAACCACGGCGTTTACATCAGCCATGTCCCCGGGCGTAACTTCGGGTGGAACCCACCCTAGTTGTTCTAAGTTTTTACCAGCGTTCACGTCCCTGTCCTCGACAGTGCCGCACGCCTCGCACACATACGTCCGCTCTGACAACCGCATCAGCTTCTTCACCGCCCCGCAACTTGAACAACGCTTGGTCGAGGGGAACCAGCGATCGGCAATTACCAGCCTCGTCCCGAATACCTGGTCCTTGTACTCCAACTGCCTTCGGAATTCGTAAAGACCGATATCTGACAATGCCCTGGCCAGCTTGTGGTTTTTAAGCATACCGGACACGTTCAGATCCTCGATCACTATCGTCTCCGCTTCCCTGCACAGACCAGTGGTTAGCTTGTGTAGGAAGTCCTTACGTTGATTTGCAATCCTCCAGTGCAGTTTCGCCACCTTCGCCGCTGCCTTGCGGTAGTTGCTTGATCCTTTTTCCTTCCGCGACAACTGACGTTGCTTTCGCTTCAAGCGTTTGAGCGCTGCTTTCAACGGCTTCGGCCCATCAAACTTCCTACCATCCGATAGGACTGTCGCGTGCTTCACGCCAAGATCCACGCCGATCACTTTCTTCTGCTCTGGCGTGCGTCGGTACTCTGGAAGTTCTGTCTCTACAGATATCGAAATGAACCAACGATCTGCTGTTCGAAAAACTACCGCAGTTGTTATTTTGCCAGTGAAACGTAGAGTCTCTGTCATTTTGATCCAACCTAATCTTGGAATACAAACCCGTTCTTCTTTTACGTGAAATCCACGCTCACTCCCACAACCAGCATAGAAAGAATCCTTCATGCCTTTCTTGTGGAACTTGGGATGTCCTTTTAGTTCACCGTCCTTCCGTCTCTCCCTTTTGATTCTGGGATTTTTCAATCTACGAAAGTACCCCTGAAAAGCCTTCTGGAGATTCATGAACGGCACCATACTACATCCCCGGTGTACTTCGTACATCCATGGGAACTCTTCACGTTTGATGCTGTTCAGCCTCTTTTTCAACTTGTATCCGCTGGTCTTCTCCCCTTCCGCATATGCCTTGTTCCACTCGGTAAGGCCCCAATTCCAAGTGAACCGCGCCACGCCAGCAGCACGTCGGAAATACTCCTCCTGTTTGACTGTTGGCTTCAACTGGATCTTGTGAGACAAAATCATAATTCGGTCGTCCAGTTGCGTAGTCGGAGGCCGGAAGGCTTCCACCGAACGACCGAAATTTTGACTTCCGCTTGTCACCGATTCCTCCAACTACGCACATCAAATCTGTCCTATCCAGATTGGATTGTCAAGAGGTTATTTCGTCCTCCTCCGTGTTTTCTGCTAACATCCTTGCAAGTTCATTCATGCAGGAGATCCGACGGACCGTGCCCTTTTCGCAACTGATGCCACGCAGAGTTCTACGCAACCTTTCCGGCGGCTTGCCGTCCTGTAGGTGTATGGTGACGAGTCGGCCCACGGTTTCCAAAAGTGCTCGTTGGCAACTCCCGACCTTGCCACGTTTCAGGAACACACGCCACGGTCGGTTGTCCGTATCGCCTCTGTCGTCGATGGTGATGTAGACGTTGCCGCAACCCATCACGACCTTGCGCGTCCTGCTTGGTAATACTTCAACCATCCGATACCTTCACGGCCTGTTCCTTGTTCGGGTTTGTCTCGGGCAACTCCGGCACGATCCCGAGCGAAGCGGCTATCATCTTGTCTCTGACGTAATCTCGGTACGGCCGACCGTTCGGCATCGGCGCCGCCCCTACCAACTGGTCTCGGAGCAGATCGCAGATCCTCCAAGCGGCCTTCGTGTAGTTCCGCAGGTCTCGGATGTGCTCTTCCAGTTCCTTGATGCGCTTCTGTCTCTCGTCGTAGCGCTGATGGTAGTGGCTGACCTGATCGATTATGTTATCACGTTCGGCCCTGGCGTCCAGGAGGCGAGAGCCCCATTGTTCGGCCTGCGACTCCAACTCTGTGATGCGCTCGAACGCTGCCTGGAGTCGTTGCTTGTCCGTTTTTCTGGGCTTGCCCCCGGTCTTCTTCGTCGCCATGTCGATCCCCTTTCCTTTCAGTAAACCTCGTCTGACTTCAGCGTCCATCCGGCCAGGGCGAAGAGTTGTGCATCAGGAATATCTGCCGAAATACCTGGCTTCCCCGACTCTGCGCGGTAGACGAAGCCACCCTGCTCTCGGATGATTAATGCCGATTGTCGACCCGTGGCTCGTTCCCATGAGCACAAGGCGTCGGACAGTTTGATGATCGCTGCCTGCACGTCTGGATTTGGGTGTTCCATGACTACTCCTTGCTCGTTCGTGTCGCAACATGGGCGCACCATACGGCATTGTGCCGTGCTTGTCAAGGAGTTTTTCGATTTGGCTATTTCAGAGCCTTCAGCGCCTCGACCGAGATGTAGAAAACCAGCCCGGTCAAGACCACGGCGACGGTGGCGACAAAAAGTGGATGTTCAAACCACCGCTTCTGATGTGCCTCTTCCAGCCGGGTCGTCAAGAGATTGATCTGCGCCTCGAACGCCTTGCGGTCATTCTCCCGAAGTTGCTTTTCCAGACTCAGATCGACCTGCAGCAATCCGGTGGCCCACTTCAGTTCCAGTCCCAAGCGCAGATCGAATAGTTCCGCCCTCTGGCCCAGATCAATGGCGAGGTCTGGACTGAGAAGTTGGCCATTAAATGGGGCTGGTTGACCAGTGACAAGGGGCGCGGAGCACCGGGTGGGGGACGTTGGGTCGCAGACAGGCTCGGGTGCCCCTTCCTGTGCTTGCACCGCGTCAGGGCCTACGAGAACCAACACGAGCCAAAAGCCTAGCGAGAGCCGCTGGGTCGCGCCGTAATTTCTCAGCTTTCGTCTTTTGTCGCTCATTCAGCGCCTCCATTTCGGTGCGGTAGACCACCTCGACGTGTCTTTTCGCCGCCTCGACGCCGATCCTGGCCTCCATGTCGTCGACCCTAGCGCCGGCTCGGATAGCTGCCAGTTCGGCCTTGGTCCGGGCAAGTGGTGTCCTACGACGCCACAACAACCAAGCCAGGGTGGCGATCACGAACAGAAGCGGAACCCACAGATACTTTCGGCACCAATTCATGCAGACTTCTCGGCGGCCTTGCCCTTGTCGCGATTGCGGGCCTTGACCTTATTGGAAATTTCGAAGAAGCCGATCGCAACTGGCCCGACAATCACCAGGCCCGCGATGATAGCGTTCAGCACGTCTCCGTCGACCATGTAGGACGCGATACCCGCAGACACCCCACCGAGCAAGCAAGTCAGGATTGGCTTTAACCACTTCACGCCCCAGCGCACCAACAACGCATTGATTGGCTTGAACTTCAAGATCATCATCAGCAAGGTGATCAACGCGGCCAGACCGGCGAGACAGCCCAAGGTTCGCCAATCCGAGATCGTTTTCTTGATCTGCGTTCCCAACGCCCCGGCCGTAACTTCGGCGTCATCGTCTCCCTGGTCCACCGTGACGGTGGCCGCGACACTCGGTTCGGACGCAATACTCGGTTCGGACGCGACACTCGGTTCGGACGCAATACTCGGTTCGGACGCGACACTCAGTTCGGTCGCAATAGCCGGTGCGGAATCGGCTGGCTGGGCACTCGCCATCGGCAACGCCAACGCCAACAGCGCGGCCAGCACGAATGCGGTGATTGAAACGATCAGTAGTTTGCGGTCGATCATGGTTTGTTCTCCTCTTTGTCGGGCACCTCGTTGGGCGCCAGTTTCGGTTTTGGATTCGCGGCGTTTCGCCGTCCCTCTTCGGTCAAGATCAGCGTCCTGAAATATGCTTCTCTCTGACCTTGCAGATGCAGGACAATGCCTTCTAGGCGCTTCGCCTCGGCTTGGGCCTGGGTTAGCAATTTGCTGGCCTGTTCAAGATTCTTGACGACCCCTTGCCACTCCTGGAAGCAGATCGCCTCCGCGCCGTCGAGACCTTCCGACGCCCCGGTCAATAGCTTGGTGATGTATTCCTGTGCCTCTTGGTCTTTCATTTCTTTTCCCTTATTGGTACCGTCGTTTGTGAGTATCGCTTGAGCCTTAGTCCCAGGGTCCCCGCCTAATTGCTTGGCAACTTTTTTTGGATTTTTCAATTTAACTTTTTTCCTTGATTTCACGGTCGCTTCCCTTTTTAGTTAGGTGTTAAGTATGATAATCAAAATACGGTACATAACGCTGGACACCATTTACCCAAATTTCTACAAAACCAGTAGAAAGTCGAGCATTAGCCCCAGCTAATCCTTGAATTACGAAAGGAACCGTCCCAGCACCACCAATATGCAGAGTACTGGCCAATCCCAGATCCCCGTTAGACGTAGGGCCAGCTAATCCATTAGGGGCCGAAATAGATACCACATTCTGATTCCCGCCTTCCGCGTGTAGTACGATTTCTTCCTGACAAGACATCGTAATGTAGTCAACCTCGGTAACCACACCACTTTCTGTCTCAACAGTCAACCAAGTATACTCCGTGGTTCCTGCTTCATCTTGAACTTTGAACTCTAGGAAAGCTTCATCCCCAATACCCCCTTGTCTACTCAGAATACCCCATTCGCTGTGTGCGGCATTGATTCCAGGATCTTCGTCTGTAATAAGAATGAAAGGATTAGTGCCGCCTACAGTCAAAGCTGGGACATAAGGGGCAGCTGCGTAACCAGAGTTCTTGGTCGCTATTAGCTGACCCCAAACATTCATGACAGCAGAACCCGAGGTTGCCCCTGTTCTTGTAACATCAAACAAATTCACAGGAGCAGCGAAAACGTCGGTCAAAGCCCTTAGAGAAAAACTCCCATTGATCAGATGAAATTGCCACCAATCCTCATCAGCCGCACCCCCACTATCAAAAAAGGAAATAGAAGGGGTAACAGAGCTTAGAAAGATATTTTTCCAACCGTAAGTAGACGATCCCAAATTATAGGTGTTATCTATAGTCGGGAGCATATCTGAGCTAATACCCTCACCGGCAACTGTCGACAAATGTAGAGTATCGATGTAAGCAATTCCATCAATACGAGCATCTCTCCATCTTCGGGATGTACTACCTAGATCGAAAGTGTCATCATCTACCGGATTCCAATGATCCCCACAACCCTCATCATCGGCAATACCCGGTTTGAAAATTGTACCGTAGATATTCGGCCATTTATCAGCCGCCTTACCCAAATCTACAGTTTGGGTAGTATAAAAAGCCGAGTTTTCCCATTGATAGTACAGAACACCCCCTAAAGTTAATGCTAATTCTGGAGTACCCCTAATAAACTGAAAACTGGCGTCACTATCAAACTGTATGTAGGGTGTGCCCCCGACAAGCCACAAAGAAAAATCAGTATCCCCGACAGCCACCTTATTTTCAGTCGGGTCAGTGTCAAAACCAACATTTATCCCACCGATATCCCGTTCCCACCAACGCCGTAGGCCCCGGCCCTTGATGTCCTCTAGGCACTGCCTGATCGCAGCCGTGAACATCTGGGCATCCGCGACACCATACGCCTTCCGATCATTCTTCCGGTCATCGGCCGTGCTACCGCCCGCGCCACCGTCCGTGCTCCACCCGCTGGCGTAAGGCGCTGGAGCGCTGTCATCCATGAATGATATCTTGGCGCCTGCCGGACCGTTAGGAATGGTCAGGTCAGACGAGTTGTCAATGGTCAGGTCCACGTTCGGGGTTTCGGCCGTGATCTCGAAGAGCTGGCCATCCGCTTTGACACCGATGAAGTCTCCGACAGCCATCTCTGTGGTGTCACCACCGGTCGCGGCAATGGTCGTTGTCCCGTTCCAGGTAAAGTTGGCCGCGATCTCCTTTTGGTTGATCGATCCCTCATAGTAGAACTCGCGTTGATCCGTAATGCCGGTGTCGGGAGGGGTGGAAGGTGTCAGTGTCGCGCGATCCACATCCCCAATCTTCAACCATTCCGCGCCCGGACTACCGACCTCAACCCTGAGAGACCAGTTGGCCTGATAGCGTGTCGCAATGGTCTTGCCGTACTCGAAACCGTTACCGATCGGATTCCAGAAAATGCGGGACTGGAGATCGCCGCTGACCAGCTCGAACCGCACGTAGATCCCGTATGTCCCGGCCCCAAACGCTCCGATGTCTACGGTCTTGGTGGCGTCACCACCCGTAACCAACACGCCATGCTTGACCTCTCCGGCAACGCGCTGGGACAGGATCGCCCGACCCCTCGTGACTCTAACCTCTTTCGCGTTCGGACAATCGATGGCAAAGCCGTCAAGGATCCACGCCCTGAGCCGCGTGGGATCCGTGAACATCTCGCCCATGACCTGCCTGTGCTCGGCCTGCACCGCACCATCGGCCAGATAGTCGAAGTCACCTTTATCGACTCGTTCGTTTGCCTCAGTCCTCAATAGATTAGTTGTCATCAGTTTTTTGGCAAGGAGACTGCCGCATTCAGGCGGCAGAGGAATTGCCAATCCTCCAAGAAGCATAGGTTAGAAACTTACAATCTTCTACTCTTACATTTTGGGACAGACGTTTTCCAGTTCGAATAGAGTGCAAACTGATTCTATTCTTCGATGTTCCACCGACATAAGCAACCCCGTACTTCTTATGCTTTATCAGACCACCTC
>JAGLUH010000047.1 GCA_023134875.1 Candidatus Zixiibacteriota bacterium | reverse complement strand
ACGGCGGGGTATCGATAATCATGTCGCCGGTGACGCCGACATCTTCTTAGTTGATTCGATCGAGGAATGTAATGTTGTCTCGAAGGTAATGATTCTCTTTTCGCCTGCTACTTTTGCAGGTGTCATCGTTGGCGCCGGCGTGCCGGTCAGCTTAGTGTCACGAACCGATACCGCGCGCAACAAACTGGCCTCGGTGTCTATCGCCTGTCTTCTCTCTCACCATCTTCAGAGGGGCGGCAAATGATCGCCGGTTTCTCCCGGATTGAAGAGCTGGCTCGCGCAAAGGCTGTCGATCCGATTCTGTTTGCCTGTGTCGAGCCGCACGAGCCGGCCCTGCTGGAGACACTTGCTCGAACTGTCAGAGAAAGCTTAGTCAAACCGGTACTGATTGGCGATGAGCAACAGATCACGCAGGCGGCGGATAAAGTCGGTATTGACATCAAGGGCTGGGAACTGGTCAGGTCAGCCGAGCCGAATGAGTCTGTTTACACGGCACTCGAACTGGTAAAAGGAAATAAGGTCGGGGGATTAGTCAAAGGCATCTTCGGTGTTACTGATTTCCTCTCTCTTATCCTGGAACGAAATCAGGGCTTTCGCGTGGGTAAAAATCTGGTCAGCGGCATAATGGCCTGCAAGGTAGACCAGCTTGACCGGATGCTGTTCATCTGCGATCCGGTGGTCAACCCGCACCCGCGGATGATGGACTTGGTGGCTATTCTGAACAATGGCGTTACACTGACCCATAAACTCGGATATGAGCAACCCAAAGTGGCGTTGCTGGCAGCGGTAGAGGTGATCTACCCGCAGATGCCCGTAACCACTACCGAGGCGGTTATTGCCAAGATGGCTGACAAGGGACAGATCAAGGGCTGCTTAGTAGACGGTCCCTTGTCGATGGATGTCGCCCTGATCGAATCCGCCGCTAAAGAGAAGAGCGTTAGAGGTGAGGTCGCCGGCCATGCCGATATTCTGATCGGTCATAACCTTGCCGTCAGCTACGGCATCTACAAGGCATTCGCCATGTACACTAAGAGTGAGTATGGTCTCGTTACCCTGGGCGGTAAAGTTCCGGCGGTAATCACATCGGCTGATGATTCCGCTCAGGTCAAATACAACTCTCTTCTGCTGGCTATTGCTTCCTTGAAATAGACCAGACGTATATGAGACTGTTTCAAAAGGTAACATAGACACCTAAAAGTGTCATTGCGAAGCAATCTCCTGTTGCCAGGGTGAGTCGAAAATGAGATCGCCATGAAACTCTTGCCTGCCTCTCGTGGAATCGTATCTTTTGCTCGATGCGCAGGTTAATACCACTGTTACTTTTCTGTCTGGCGGCAGGTGTGCGGCTGCTGGTACAGCAATTATCCGGTTATGCTGTCGACGATGCCTTCATCTCCTTTCGTTACGCCGAGAATATCGCCGCTGGCAACGGTTTTGTCTATAACCTGGGTGAGCGGGTACTGGGTACTACTACCCCACTCTTCACCCTGATAATCGCAGGCTGCAATCACCTGGGGCTGGGCAGCCTGAAATCAGCCCTCACAATCAGTATAGCGTCAGCCTCTCTGACGGCGGTCATCCTCTACCGTTGGGGAGGACGAATCGGGCTGAAGAAACTGGCGTATCTCCCCGCCTTGCTTTATATCCTGTTTCCCCGCTCAGTAACCGCCGACATCAGCGGCATGGAGACCGCCCTGTTCACGTTTCTGTTACTTTTATCATTCTATCTCCTGGCGCAGAAAAAGCTGCTACTGGCGGTGACAACAGCTTCTCTGGCTGCTATCACCAGGCCGGAAGGGGTCATAGCATTGCTGGCAGTCGTGGGAGTATCTTTGTTTCTTGACCGACGACAGCTAATCGTGAGAGCGATACCAGTGTTGCTTGTTCTGGGCAATTGGCTGACATTCTCATACGTCTATTTTGGTGTCCTGGCGCCGAATTCAATCGCTGCCAAGAGTGCCCTCTATCATTCTCACTGGAACTTGGGTTTGGGAAAATCGCTGCAATTTGTGTTTGGGCTTTCCTCGCCGATCGGCTGGATACTATTGCTCTTCTTTCTGATGGGAATGTTCTTCCGGCTGAGAGAGAAACATCTCCTCTCTTTGATCGGTCTCTTTGTCGTCGGTTATCTTGTCACTCTGGCAGCGGCTCAAACTCATATCTTCTTCTGGTATCCAGCTCCTGTCTATCCGTTGATGTTTCTTATTGCGACCGTCGGTATCAAGGATATATGGCAGAGGATACCCGTTCTACGTTCATTTCGCCAAGACCTGATCATCGTTTCGCTGACAGCGCTCATTGCCGGTGCGGCCTTTATCGGTCTGAACCGGCGGGTGGATAGCCTGCGCTGGGAGATGGATTGCTATGAAAGAATACATCAGCAAGCGGGACGCTACCTGGTACTGCACGCTAAGCCAGAAGATAAAGTGATCGCCGAGGATATCGGCCATCTTGGCTACATCTATCGGGGAACGATCATTGACCGCGACGGCCTGATTACACCGGAAGCCATTCCCTTTAACCGATCAGGGAATTACAAGGAATTCATCGATTCGGTCGCCGCCGACTGGTTATTTATTGCCACAGACCTGCCCACCTCAAGGGTAATCTTAGAAGCTGACGATTTCGAGGAAAGGTATCAAGTAGCCTTGACGCTAACTGCTCCTGGCGCAAACCAGTACCTGCTTTGTCGTAAATAAGGAGTTTTAACCGGAGCCGTTTTCTAAGCTGGCGAAGACAACGAACAGTAATAAATGGAGCAGAGCGGGATCGAACCGCCGACCTGTACGTTGCGAACGTACCGCTCTCCCAACTGAGCTACTGCCCCATAAACCATAGATTCCATCCCGACCGGCAGGTGGCGGAACCGATTTTTCAGGTAAACTACGCACGACAGGCCGGACGTCAAGAGGAAACTTGCCGCTGACCGCCCACCGGAAAACTACTTTTTCCTTTTCGTGAACTTGGCCATCGTCTGATTCTTGAGTAGCGAACGAACCTGCTTTTGAGCTTTGACCCAGAATGGATACATCGGACATTTATCCTTTTCCTCGCAGTCGCAGCCATGTTCGCCCTGGACGCAGAGATTGAGACCAAGGGGGCCATCCATCGCCTCGATGACATTAAGAACGCTGATCTTCGCCGCCGAACGCGCCAGTTGGTAACCACCATGCACACCCTGATACGATTTCAGTATCTCCGTGTGAGCCAGCTCTTTTAATATCTTGGCCAGGAAATCACGCGGTATCCGCTCCGATTCGGCGATGGTGTTAATGGAGCACCTGTCTTTTTCGACATGCGTCGCTATATGGACGATAGCACGCAACGCATAGTCAGATTTTCGGGATATCTTCATGGCAACCCTCCTCCTCTTCTTTTTATGTTGATCTCTTCGCGAACAACACTATTTATAATACACCTTGCTGCGTGTTTTGCAATCAAGAATACGTACAACGTCGGTCTATCTTAATAATATACGCAGCTTGAACTGAAAGTAAATGGATTTTTTAGGATATATTAAAAAAAATGAAGTCTTCACCTGTCGCGATACGCCATCGCCAAGGGATGTGAGTTGGATTAAATGATTAGATTTGCTCTTGCTCAGATTAATCCGACTGTCGGTGATTTTGCCGGCAACTTTGACAAGATTATCTCCTTTGTCAAGCTGGCGCATCGACAGAAAGCAGATCTGATTCTCTTTCCGGAACTGGCGTTATGCGGCTATCCGCCCGAAGACCTTCTCCTGAACCAGCGTTTCCTTGACGCCAACCGTAGATATCTCAAAAAGATTGCCGCGGTGGCTGACAAAATCAACATCATTTGCGGCTACGCCTCAGCGAGAGGAGAAGCAGTATTCAATTCCGCAGCGGTATTGAGCGACCGGCAGGTAACGCTTGTCTATGACAAGATCGCGCTGCCTGACTATGGTGCGTTCAATGAGAAACGCTACTTCCAGCCGGGTAATCGCATTCCCCTTGTCAGGATTGGTGATACAGCCATAGGGATCGGCATCGGTGAGGATATCCAGGCTTCGCACGCAAAAGCTGACCTGCTGGCAGGGCTGGGCAATCGGTTGCTGGTGAATCTCTGCTCTTCGCCTTACCACCTGCACAAAACCAAAGAACGGATACGCCTGTTACAGCGAAAGGCAAAAGCCAGCCGTTGCTATGTTGCTTATGTCAATACTGTGGGCGCACAGGATGAGCTGGTCTTTGCCGGCGGGTCCCTGGTAATTGATTTCAATGGTAAGGTGATTGCCCGCGCGCAGCAATTTGTCGAGGAGTTGCTGATTGTTGATCTCCCTTGTTACCGGCAGAAAAACGGCGGACCAGCGATCCAGGTAGGCGGCGGCGTTCTGCTGGGTGACGAGTTGTACGCCGTCGAGCAGGTAGAACTGAAACTGACCCGCCGCCGAAAGAAAAGGAGACCGATACGTCGCCAGGTCATAAGGCGTTTACCAGAACCGGAAGAGATATACCAGGTGCTGGTTCTGGGTACCGGCGACTATATCCGCAAGAATGGATTTACAAAAGCGTTGCTTGGCCTCTCGGGCGGTGTTGATTCGGCGTTAGCTGCGGCTGTGGCCGTCGACGCCCTCGGTCATACTAATGTCGAAGCGTTATTCATGCCGTCGGAGTTTACCTTGGCAATATCACGTCAAGCGGCGGCCAAACAGGCGAAGCTGCTCAAAATCAAGCTATATGAGATGTCAATTGACAATCTCTATGCCGCTTATCGCCATGATCTAGGGCCGTTTTTCCGGAATCTGCCTGAAGATACTACCGAGGAGAATATCCAGGCACGTATCCGCGGCAACCTGCTGATGGCCTTCTCCAACAAGTTTGGTCATCTGGTGCTCAATACGGGCAACAAGAGTGAAGCCGCAGTTGGTTATTGTACCCTTTACGGAGACATGGTAGGCGGGTTTGCGGTTCTGAAAGACATTCCCAAGACGATGGTCTACAAGATTTGCCGCTATCTCAACCGCAGCCGCAAGCGGGAAATCATCGCTCGTGAAATCATCATACGTCCCCCTTCAGCGGAACTGAGAAAGGATCAACTCGACAGCGATGCGCTGCCTCCCTATGATATTCTTGACAAGATTCTTCAGGCCTTTATCGAGGAAAACAAACCTGTCGCGGAAATCATCAAGGCTGGTTTCGACCGGAAAGTGGTCGAGAGAGTAGTCAGGATGGTAATGGCTTCTGAGCACAAACGTCGCCAGGCGCCCCCTGGTGTCAGGATCACCCCCTGCACCTTCGACCAGGAGCACCACTGGCCGATAACAAATCAATTCTAAGCAACTTAGCCGATGACTCACCATTCATGGTGGAAAACATCTTGTAGGTCAAAACCCTTGTGGTTTTGACTACTCCTTGCTTAACGTCCTTGCTCGCCGGTTGCTCCGCTTTATGCCGGTTAATCCGGATTAGGCCTTTCTTTTTGTTCTTTGACATATCGAAACCAACAGTTTCGATCCACAGACGCCGACGGACGACGCCCAAGTAGATTCTCTTGTTGGACAGCTTTTAGCTTATCAGCGGCAGGTAGGGTGTTGCCGTCAGGGAAAAATCGGATCGCTCACCGCGCTGCATACGATAACATCCGGCCGCAGCGATCATTGCACCGTTATCGGTACAGTACTTGAGGTCGGGGAAGAAGACTCGTATTTTCTCCGCGGCGGCACGACGTTCAAATTCCCGCCGCAAACCGGAATTGGCCGCGACGCCACCACCGATAGCGACAGTGTTAATCTGATGGTCTTTCGCAGCGCTGATTGTCGGTGAAACCAGCATATCAACGACCCGCGCCTGAAACGAAGCGCAGATATCGGCAAGATGATCCCCAATAAATGATTCTGTTTTGTCCTTGAGATACATCGCCACCGCCGTCTTGAGACCGGAAAAGGAGAACTGGTAGCCGCCGGTTTTGAATTTCGCGGCGGGAAACCTGTGAAAGGCCGGATCGCCACCGGCAGCCAGGCTATCGATACGTCCACCCCCGGGGTAACCGAGACCAAGCAGTTTGGCCACCTTGTCATAGGCCTCGCCGGCAGCGTCATCACGTGTCGAACCCAGCACATCGTAGTCGCACCAATCGTTCACTTTGACAATCATGGTATGCCCGCCGGAGACAATCAAGCAGATGAAAGGAGACAATATCGAATCGTCGCTCAGGTAGTTGGCGAAAATATGGCCTTCAAGATGATTGATTCCTAGGAACGGCAGCTCCCAGCCGTAGGCCAAACCCTTGGCGAAATTGAGTCCGACCAACAGCGAACCGACCAGGCCGGGGCCGCAGGTCACGGCGATTCCATCGATAGTATTAGGCGCCAACGGAAAGGCCTCATTACAGGCTTGGAAAAGGGGACCAATCTTGCGAATCTGCTGCCGCGAGGCAATCTCCGGAACAATGCCACCGAATTCGGCATGCTCCACCTGGGAGTAGACGAACTCGCACAGAACCTTGCGGCCATCTTCGACAACAGCGAGAGCGGTCTCGTCACACGATGTCTCAATGCCCAGTATTCTCATCTCTTGGCAAGAATGAGAAGCGAGTCCGGTTTTGGACCGACAATTCCGACATTTTCGGGTAGATCGTAACGGATCTCCGCCCTGGCCGAATCTTTCAGGATCGGTGGGCTTTTGAATGTCACCCGGAAATCATTAACAGTGAAAGAATCGACCTGCGACTGCGGGATTTCCAGTGTTAGCGACAGGGTATCGGGAAGATAGGAGAACCTCTTTGATTTGAAGTTGCGCGGCGGGATAACAGCAACTTCGCTAAATATCTTCTGCCTTTTCACCTCAACTTCAATTGTCACCAGTACTGCCGAGTCGCTGACCATAAGTCTCAGGGAATCGGCAATTATCAAGTCGATTTCTTCGGTTACTGGCGCTCGCAGTTCGACGAATTTGGTGCTATCTGTCCTCAAACTCCGTAGCCGCGACACTACCGAGGCGGGACCGCTGACCGTCACCGATTCCGGCTCAATTCGCAGACGCGACATGATGGCGAATCCGGTCGCCGGTTCAACCAGATTGTCGGCGCGTACCGGAACTCTTTTCTCAAGCCGGCGCTCGCAGCGCAGCCGCAGTTCTTGTGGCAGGATCAGCTCGAATTCCTCATGGGGTCGCGTCAGGGCGCCTAAGATGTCGCTGTCCTTGATCTCGCGCTTGTTCAACCCCCTCTTGAACTTGGCGGCGGAGATTCTAATCTCCGGCTCAGTCATCGCCATTGAGATCAACTGTTTGCCGGTCGCCTTAACCTTGACATAGACATTCTCCGGCGTGTCGCTGACCAATACCAGCTTTTCCGGAAGATCAACGATCCTGATGGGAATATCAAGCCGGTACTCATAGGTTTTGTTTGTGGCGACGTGAACCCAGAGCAACAACGCCAGAGCGACGGCGCTGACCCTGAGAAGGATATTCTTGAAGGGGTTGAAGCGCATGGTTCCCTTCACGAAGACGGCCTTAGTAGCTACTTGTTCGACGGCAGGATAGTGCGGCCGAACGAGATTTCACCATTGTCGATACGAATACTGAAGCCGCAGTCAGGGTTGGAACAGACCCAGGCCTTGTAATAGATCGACGATCCTTCCCGACCATAATCAGAAAGTGGTAACAATCTGCCCTTGTTGCACTTCAGGCAATCGGGAAAACAGTGTTCAGTCAAAACCTCTCCTTACTGCTTGCCGGTGGCACATTTCCAACTCCTCCGAAGTTATCAGCTCTGCATCCCCTTGTCAACCAAATTGATTACTTCGGGCGCAGAATCGTGATCCGCTCGCGGCCATCCTCGTCGACACCGACCAGCACCAGGTCGGCTTTCCGGTCTGAATCCAGGTGAGCCGTGATAATCGTGCCTGTCCCCGGCAGAGAAAGAGAATAAAGGGGCTTGTCGGCAAATATCTCTTTGCCACCTCCTTTGTAAACCTGGAGCTTGTCGTCATGATCGATTACGACCAATTCGTTCTTACCGTCGCCATCCAAATCGGCCCGCATAGAACCGATAAAACGGGCCGGGAACTGCTGTCCCAGCAGTCTGAGCGCGCAGGAGGTCTTTTTCACCGCCAGTGGCTCCTCGGCCATCATCCCGCCGGAAAACGCAAACACTTTCAGTTCCACCGGAATGCGCTTCACCATCAGCGATTTCACCATGCTCACCGTGCTGAGTTTCTCAGTTGCCACCACCAGCGACGTCGTGCCGCCGCCGAGATCAACCAGCGTCAGGCCGACAATGAACTCTTCCAGGACTATGCGCCTGGAAGGCCGTTGCGGATAGCCGCTGTGAATGTTACCCAGGAAAACCTCCACCAGCGACTTGACGTCAAATCCCTCTGCCTGGGTGAAGACGCGACAGTAATCAATGAGGCCATCATTATTGAGGTCACTGAGCGCGGAAGTAAAGAAACAAAGGTCTTCTCGATATGATGAGCGAACACCGACTCTTTTATCGGGGACGGAACGAAAATTCAGGTCGCCGGTCTGATGAAAAACCGCCAGGCCGTTGGCTGTTTCGATGAAAACATCCTGGATACGATCGGTATTGAGATCATGCGCCGCGACCCGGGGTAAAGCCAAGCTAAAGGCTCCTTGTTGACCGGCCTGCAAAAGACCGCGGCGCCGAACACCGGCAGCTTTCTGCCTGATCTTAAATTGATGGCTGCGAACGTACTTGCCATCG
>JAGLUH010000469.1 GCA_023134875.1 Candidatus Zixiibacteriota bacterium | reverse complement strand
ATGACAAGGCTTGTGGCACAGCCTCCCTGCGGTTTTGACACCGCCAGGAGAGGGTTCCTGGCGGCACGCGAAATTGGCGTACGTCCTGGTGCGCCGCGTAGCTCTGCAGAATAGACGTATAAGGGCAATATGGCGATAAATCGAGAAAACGTTCTGACGGTAGGGCTCTCCGAGGAGATGAAAAGCTCCTACCTTGATTACTCCATGTCGGTTATCACGGCGCGCGCCCTTCCCGATGTGCGTGACGGCCTGAAACCATCCAACCGCCGCATTCTGATCGCCATGAATGATCTCAACCTGGCGCCCAACCGACCGCATCGCAAATGCGCCAAGATCGCCGGCGACACCTCCGGCAACTACCACCCGCATGGCGAGCAGGTTGTCTACCCGACGCTGGTGCGGATGGCGCAGGGCTTTGTCATGCGCTATCCCCTGGTTGACGGCCAGGGCAATTTCGGTTCGATTGACGGTGACGCCGCCGCGGCAATGCGTTACACTGAGGCGCGGCTCGCAAAGGTAGCGATGGAACTGCTCGCCGACCTCGATCGCGATACGGTCGATTTCATGCCCAACTATGACGAAACCCGTCGTGAACCCAGAGTGCTGCCGGCCAAAATCCCCAACTTGATAGTCAACGGTTCCTCCGGCATCGCCGTCGGCATGGCAACCAATATCCCGCCGCATAATCTTAGGGAAGTAGTCGATTGCCTTGTTAAGCTGATTGACAATCCGGAATTGGAGGACGAAGAACTCCTTAGTCAGATCGAGGGGCCTGATTTTCCCACCGGCGGCATCATCTACGGCAGGCAGGGAATTCGTGACGCCTATCTCACCGGACGCGGCAAGCTTGTCGTACGCGCCAAGGTGAACATGGAGAAGCTAAAGAACGGCAAGGAAAATATCGTCATCTCGGAGATACCCTATCAGGTAAACAAGTCGACTCTGATTCAGAATATCGCCGACCTCGTACGCAATAAGCGAATTGAGGACATTGCCGATCTGCGGGATGAATCTGACCGTGACGGGATGCGCATTGTCATCGAGTTAAAACGAGAGGCGCAGTCACAGGTGGTGCTCAACCAGCTCTTCAAACATACGCAGATGCAGGGCACGTTCGGAGTGATTATGCTCGCCCTGGTCGATGGCGCTCCTCAGGTTCTCCCACTCAGGCGGATGTTGCAGGAGTTCCTCGATCACCGCCACGAAGTTGTCGTTCGCCGCACCCGCTATGATCTGGGCAAGGCGGAAGCACGCGCGCACATCCTGGAAGGCCTGCGCATCGCCCTTGATCATATTGATGCGATCATCAAGCTGATTCGCGGTTCCAAGACGGTGCCAGAGGCAAAAGAAGGATTGATGACCAGATTCAAGCTTTCTGAGATTCAAGCGCAGGCGATTCTGGAAATGCGGCTGCAAAAGCTGACCGGTCTGGAACGGCAGAAGCTTGAGGATGAGTACCTGGAACTGATTAAGAAGATCGAGTATCTAAAATCGGTGCTGGAAAGCCGCGAGATGCGAATGGCGATAATCAACGAAGA
>JAGLUH010000468.1 GCA_023134875.1 Candidatus Zixiibacteriota bacterium | reverse complement strand
GCCGAAGAGGATATGGTGATTACCATCAGCCACCAGGGGTATGTCAAGCGCCTGTCGACCTCCGCGTACCGGCGCCAGCATCGGGGCGGCAAGGGAGTCATCGGCATCAACGTCAAGGAAGAAGATTTTGTCGAGCATCTCTTTGTCGCCTCGACACATGACTATATTCTCCTGTTTACATCGTTGGGCAAGGTCTACTGGATCAAGGTGCATGGCGTGCCGGTGGGGGGCAAACTGGCCAAGGGCAAGCCGGTTGTCAATATGGTGAGCTTGGCGGACGGTGAGAAAATCTGCGCCTTTGTGCCAGTGCGCAGTTTCGAGGCGGGTAAGTATGTGGTGATGGGTACCAGGAAGGGTGAAATAAAGAAAACCGAGCTGACCCAGTTCGCCAACCCGCGACGTGACGGTATCAGGGCAATGACGATACCGGATGACGACCAGGTGATCGAGGCGGACATCACCGACGGCACCAATGATATTATCCTGGCTACCCGCAAGGGGCTGGCGATTCGCTTCTCGGAAGATCGTATTCGCTCGATGGGGCGCACCGCCTATGGTGTCCGCGGTATCAGTCTGGCCAAAGATGACGAGGTGGTGGGAATGGTGGTGGTCAAGCGCCCGACGTCGCTTCTAACCGTTACCGAGAACGGCTACGGTAAACGGTCACTGATCAGCGACTATCGTCTCACCAATCGGGGTGGCAAAGGTGTGATAAACATCAGGACGACGGCGCGCAACGGCGAAGTGGTGGCGGTCAAGGAAGTAGTCGATCAGGACGGTTTGATGCTGATTACCCAGAAGGGGATGGTTATCAGGCAGGAGATTAAGGCGATTAAGGTGATCGGCCGCGCCACCCAGGGAGTCAAGCTTATCGGTCTTAAGAACGATGACGTCGTCACTGATGTCGCTCGCATTGTTTCTGATGCCAACAACAATCAGACGGAAGGAAATGACGTCGCCGCGGTAGACGAATGAAATTAGCCGGAAAGAAGGTATTAGTAACCGGTGCCGGGGGGTTTATCGGCAGTCACCTGGTCGAGACTCTCGCTTCCCACGATTGCCAACTACGCTGTTTTATTAGATATACCTCTCGCTCAGATCGTGGCTGGCTGGAAGCGTTGCCGGAGAACGTTAAGGACGGTCTAGAAATCGTGGCCGGCGACCTGAAAAATCCTGATGCCGTCAGGAACGCCGTGCAAAGCTGCGACCTGGTTTTTCATCTTGGCGCTTTGGTCGGAATTCCCTATTCCTATACTGATCCGCGCGATTATGTTGACACCAACGTAATCGGCACCACCAATGTGTTAACCGCCGCCGCCGACTTTGAAGTCGACAGGATTATTCATGTTTCCACCTCGGAGGTCTACGGCAGCGCGCAGTATGTGCCGATCGATGAGAAACACGCCAAGGTTGCACAATCGCCCTATAGCGCCTCCAAGATTGCCGCCGACATGATGGCGGAGTCGTTCCACCATAGTTTCGGGCTGCCGGTGACGGTTATCAGGCCTTTCAATACCTTCGGGCCGCGCCAGTCGTTACGTGCTGTCATACCGACCATCATCACCCAATTGCTGATCGGTTCGGAACTGAAACTGGGAAGCACCACCCCGACGAGGGATTTCACTTATATAAGTGATACAGTAGCTGGTTTAATCAAAGGCGCCGAGTCGGATGAAGCTGTCGGGCGGACAGTGAACCTGGGAACTGGAATTGAGGTTTCAATTGGCGCACTGGCTGAGAAAATCGCAAGCCTGCTCGGCAAAGAGTATCATTATGAACCTGACAGCCGCAGAGTACGTCCTCAGTCAAGCGAGGTTTCCCGCCTGCTCGCCGACAACAGCCTGGCGCAGTCTCTCCTGGACTGGAAACCGCAGGTATCGCTAGCGGATGGTCTTAATCGCACGATTGAGTGGTTTAGGGAAAACCTGAGAGGGTTTCGCCCGCAGGAGTATGCGATATAGGGCGCTCTCAAGTCAGCCTCTCTCTCTGACGATACCAGAGAAAGGACAACCTTACCGGAGTAATCGTATATGAGATATTTAGTTACAGGTGGCGCCGGCTTTATCGGGTCGAACATTGTCAGGGAACTGCTTAAACGCGGTCAGCAGGTCAGGGCTATTGATAACCTCCTCACGGGCAAAAAGGAGAACCTGAAGGAATTCGGTACTGACGTGGAAATCATCGAGGGTGATATCCGCGACTTCTGGGTTACTGCTGATGCTTGCCGGGGGATTGATTATATCCTGCATCAGGCCGCTCTGCCATCAGTGACAAAATCGGTGGCAAACCCACTGACAACTACAGACATTAACATTCGGGGAACTCTCAACGTACTGGAGGCCGCCAAGAGGCAGGGTGTCGGCAAGGTTCTGACCGCTTCTTCTTCGTCGGTTTACGGTGATGCTCCAACTCTGCCGAAACATGAGGGAATGCCTCCCTCTCCTCTCTCCCCCTATGCTGTCTCCAAGCTGGCGGCTGAGCATTACTGCCGTGTCTATGCCGAGCTGTACGGCCTGACGGCGATTTCTTTTCGTTATTTCAATGTTTTCGGCCCCAATCAGGACCCGAATAGTGAGTATGCCGCCGTGATACCGAAGTTTATCACTGCCCTGCTCAATAACCAGCAGCCGGTTATCTATGGCGACGGCGAACAGTCACGCGATTTCACCTATGTTGACAATGTCGTTGATATCGTACTGGCCGCTTGTGAGCAGGAGAAGATCAGATCAGGCCAGTACAACCTCGCCTGCGGCGGTCAGTATACGCTTAACCAACTGCTGGAACAGCTCAACAGTCTGCTGGGCAAGAATATCAAGGCGAAATACACAGAGCCTCGTCCAGGTGATATCAAGCATTCTTTTGCCGACATCTCCAAACTTAGAAATGATTTCGGCATTGAGCCTCAGGTGGAATTTGAAGAGGGTCTGAAGCGAACCATTGCTTTCTACAAGCGGGAGCAGTTGGTGGAAAGTAGTGTTTGAGAGCGAAATGGGCAAATCGCCGCCAGTGGAAGCTACTGCCGACAGCAGAGTATCAATTCCTCTCTGGCAAATAGCAGTCCTGCTGGCGATTTTCTTAGTTCTCTACCTGCCGGTCTTGATCGACTTGGTAGCCGACTGGGAAGAAGACGCCAACTACTCGCATGGCTTTCTCATTATCCCCATCGTCGCCTACCTGATCTGGAAAAAACGAGCCACCCTAAGAGAGATTCCCATATACACCTGCAACTGGGGGCTGTTAGTCGTCCTGGCCTCGCTGCTACTATTCATTATCGGCGTGGCGGGCGCCGAGTTCTTCAGCACGCGGGTGTCGATGGTCGGCCTCTTGCTGGGGATTACCCTTTATCTGGCCGGTTGGCGGTTTGTGCGGGAAATCTGGTTCTGTTTTTTCTTTCTGCTCTTCATGATTCCGATACCCTATATCATCTACTACAGCGCCACCTTCCCCCTGCAACTGACGGGTTCCAAGATCGCCGGCGCCGTCATTGGTCTCCTCGGTATTCCCCATCTGCGGCAGGGGAACATTATCCATCTGCCCGACAACTACTCCCTTGAGGTAGCTGAAGCGTGCAGCGGTTTGCGGTCGCTGGTGACCCTGCTGGCGCTGGCGGCGCTGCTGGCCTACTGGACTCAGAGGACGAAGATCAGGGCGGCAGTTCTTTTCCTCGCCGCGCTGCCGGTGGCGATTGCCGCCAACACCTTTCGGGTTACTGTTACTGCCATCGGCGCCTACGGCATCTCACGCAAGATTGCCGAGGATATCATACATGAGTTGTCCGGCACTA
>JAGLUH010000467.1 GCA_023134875.1 Candidatus Zixiibacteriota bacterium | reverse complement strand
CAATCATTGGATGAAGCGGTATATCCTGGAGGACCAGCGTTAATCCAAGCACCGAGGCCATCTAGACTAGGGTCCCGAATCTTATCTGGCGAGGACGCCTTGCTACACTTGATGCTATTCAATATTTCTGCGGAAGAACAGACATGCGCATCAGGCCCATAGTCAAAGGCACAAATATCATTAGCCGCATCGTATCCCATATTGATACCACCCAAATTACCGGAATACTCACCGACAGTGAATCCGACAAATTTTGGACCGAAACAGCCAGTGGACTTCAATTGTCCTTCGGTGACCAAATCACCCGATATTTCAACATTACCGTCCTTGTCCACCGAAAAACGGTTATTCCAGCTAGTCAGTAAGTCGTCATAAGTTTGCAAAAGCATCAGATAGTCATAACCAACGCCTGGCTCGGCCTTCATCTTGTTATAATCAGCGACACCATAGTAAACATTCTCGCCGCCATATATCGGACCGAGATCAAGAAAGCTGGCACCAACACTCAAGCCGACCGGAATATCGGTTTTTACTCCGCCATCTTCCGCTGGGCCACCACCATCAATCTGAATCGCTGCCCCTTGCTGGGGCCCGGAGATATCAAGCCGATTCCAGACAGTGGAAGGGATATTTCCTTCCGGCGGATTGGCAGTCGGCGGGATGTAAGTGCTGGCAATGACCGCATTGCCTACTATTACGCCAGCAGCAACCGCTCCCAAAACCATGCCGCTGATTATGAGCAAAGCCTGTTGGTGTCCATGTTGCTTCATATGATTGATAATCGGCTCAATAAAAGCAAAAAAACGTCCCCGGTCTTGGCTACCGGGAGGCAATTGGGCATTCGGTGCCCGATAAGGCTGAGAAGCTTTATTTTCTAAAGGTGTTCTAGCCATATTTCCTATGAACAATTATAACATAGTGTAAGACTGATGTCGTTACTTTATATATATGACCCAAAACGAATGAATTTTTCTAAACCTGAGTAATTGCCCACTAGAGCGATTATCGGATATAATTTGGGAGTTATTATCAAATGCCTATTTAATTTAAAAAAACTATGGACAAACAACTACCGATCAAAGCAGCTGAAGGGTCTCGCAAGATTCTTCGCCTGATAATCGGTTTGGTTCTTCTTTGTGTCGGTTTCCTAATCGGCTACACTGTCGGATCAAGCCCTACTAGTAGCTCCTATGAGAAAGGGCAAGCCGCTGGCTGGGAAGCAGCTCGAGTGGCGATTGCCGAAAGCGATCTCATTCCCGCCCTGGAAACAACCGTGCTAACCGGCACGATTACCGCCATCACTCCGGAGAAACTCGAGGTTGAGGTCTTGCAGGTAATCTCCAATCCCCTGGAGCAACCAGCGCCAACCAAGCGAGTGGTCAGCCTAGGAGCAGATACTAAACTATTTTGGGCCACCCTGTTCACCGAACAAGAATCCGTCGCCGCTGAAGAAAGTTATAACAAAGCCCATGAGGCCTGGCAGAAACAGATAGATGCTGGTCTAGAGATGGATCCACCAGAACCGCCAGGAGAAAACAAGCTAGAAAAAATCGAGCTCTCCAGGCTGATCACGGGAATGACCGTAAAGATCATCGCCTCAGAAAATATCGCCACCGCCACTTCGTTTGAAGCGATTCGAATCGAGGCCAGTGAGTCAATGACGCCGGAAGAAGAGACTGAGCCCGAACTGGAAGGGACAGTGATTGAAGATAACGCGAATTACGACGCGACCATCGTTGACAGCGATGAAGCCTTACCACTGGACTCGGAGCCGGAAGGAATCAATCCGAACACGGACGATCAACCGACAACTCCTGCTGTTGAGCCAGGAGGGGGGACGGCACCGGAACTGGATGCCGAAGAATAGATTCAAACTAAAAAACCCCTTCGACTAATTCGAGGGGGTTTTGATTTGCGCAAAAAATCAATCACTCAGTAGAAGGGCCGGCTTTCAGCATCACGATTCCCAGAATCGGAGCGACTATCCAAAGGAACCGTCCGACATCGGAGACAAAAATCTGACGGGTCATCGGTGCCAGATGTTCGGTCGCTTCCGGAGGCAAGAGGGCCAAAGTGACACTGACCAAAAGACCGACGTGAAAAATCGAAAAAAGCAAAACCTGCCACCAGTTCCCTGACCCTATGCTGGCGAAAGACTTCATCAC
Organism: Candidatus Zixiibacteriota bacterium; assembly: GCA_023134875.1. GTDB lineage: Bacteria > Zixibacteria > MSB-5A5 > CAIYYT01 > CAIYYT01 > JAGLUH01. The sequence continues at coordinate 171 of JAGLUH010000467.1, read as the reverse complement.
CACCGAACGGGAAAGCAGGAAGAACAGCAGTACGAATATGCCGACAAAGGCTGTCACTCGGAATGCCAAGAATCCGCCACCAGAATCAACCCGCAATTGATCGATAAAGGGGGCGTTGGAAACGACTGCCAAAGCCATGTAAATCGAAACCAAGATAATGATGATCCTGTC
>JAGLUH010000466.1 GCA_023134875.1 Candidatus Zixiibacteriota bacterium | reverse complement strand
TATATCCGCCGCCGAACGGAACTATGACTATAAATTCTGCGACTGGTGAGTTTGAGTTCATACCCGCCATGTCCGACGCTGAGAGCTTCTTCGATGTCTATGTGGGTCTCTCTGATGGCATAGGCGAAGAAGAAGTCTGCCAGTTCAACATCTTGGTCACGCTGGAGACGGAAGAAGTTTGCGGCGATGCTGATACTAATGGTATGGTCAATATCGCTGATGTTGTCTACCTGATCAACTACATTTTCGGTGATGGGCCGCCGCCGCAACCCCTGGAGTTTGGTGATGCCGATTGCAGCGGACTGGTTAATATCGCTGACGTTGTCTACTTGATCGCACACATCTTCGGCGGCGGCTCAGCTCCGGGTGATCCTGACAATGACGGCATTCCCGAATGCGTATGCGAGAAGGTTGAGAGTTGCTGGGTAATTGCTTTTGGTCCCTGCTGTCTCTGCAAGGGAGCTACCCAGACCTATTTCGCTGTCGGCTGGCCGCCGGGAGGTAGTTATTCCTGGGCGATCACCGCCGGAGCCAACAAGGCGTCGATTGTAGGCCCAAACAATAAAAGCACCGTACAGGTTAAGGGAGACAACGTCAGCGCCGCTACCGGCGATGTCACGCTTACGGTGACCTACACTGTTGGAGAGTGCGTGGCAACAGACCAGGTAGTAATCACCGTCATTACCGTGGCGCTTTCGTTCGACTGCGGCGGCAACACGAGCGATGACAATGACGTGCCACCAGATGCGAGTTGCGGTCTGCCGCAGCTTGGTATCAACAGTCCGGGCAACCCGGCTGGTTGCACCGGATTCCACAAGAACATCGAGATTGAGGGACATATCGAACCGTGCGACGCCAACCTGGCGTCTTGTCTCACTGACGGTTGGTGCGACATAGATATCAAGCGGACCAGGCAGGGACGAGTCGGCTTCAAACCGGGTGCGGGCGCCTTTATCCCACATGCGCTTGACTGTCCCTCTCCCGCCTGGTGCAATGACGATCATCACAACACTGATGAGGATCTCACACCTTCAGCACCCCCCAACTGCAACATCTATGTAATTGACACTCCCGGGATGGGAGACGTAAATGGCGCCTGCAACACCACTACACATGTGATCAACTGGCTCAATTTCAAAGAGTGGGTTGAAGTCAATGGGATCAAGTGTGGCGAAGAACAAGAATGGCATGCTACGACCAGAATCAAATGCGTCGGCAACAAGTGGGTTATGGACTACGGGCCCCCGGGGCAGGGAGTAGGTGTTGGGCACATCACTATTCCCACTCCTGGCAGCAGGGAAAGCGACTCCTGGGAGGGGCCGTTCAGTGTCAGCCTGGTAATCGATATGCTCTCGTCGAATTCGCTGGCCAATCGGGTGATCGGGCAGGCCATGATTATTGACCGTTACGATGACGGCAAGCTGACCGAAAATGAGCGTGCCGAACTGGTATTCGAGCTTCGCGGACTGGCGGAAGTACCGGAACACCTGAAGGCGCGCGACTCAACACCAGCGTTAGCCGAGGAGCTCCTCAAGTTGCTGGAAGAGAGCTTGGACAGGTAGGAGCCAACCCTAGTGGACGGTATCCCTGACTGTTAGACGCTATATGATTCATTGCGACAATTGTATACCGAACTGACCGGCAGTCTGCGTTCGACGGGCTGCCGGTTGCTCTACGTACTGTCCTGGTACCTCGATCGGATAAGTGGCTTGACTCGCAGGATTCTTGTCTTCTCCACGCCGTAAAGTAAAACTTGACATACGTAACCCGCAGCCTACCTTGGTTTGACAAATGACGTTACCACAGTGAAAGGTTGCTGATGCTCTGGACCAAGACATTCATTCCGACATTGAGAGAAGACCCCGCCGATGCCGAGTTGATTTCCCACAAACTGCTCCTGCGCGCCGGTTTTGTCCGCAAACTGGCGGCGGGGGTATATAATTACCTGCCATTGATGCAGCGCACCCTGCTTAAAACCATCAACATCGTTCGCGAAGAGATGGATCGTTCCGGTGCGGTCGAGATTACCATGCCGGTACTTCATCCTTGCGAACTGTGGCAGGAATCGGGGCGCTGGGATGTAATGGGCAAGGAGATGATGCGGCTCAAGGACCGGCACCTTCATGACATGGCGCTGGGCCCCACCCATGAAGAGGTCGTGACCGATATCATTTGCGGCGAGCTGCGCAGTTACCGGCAATTACCGCTCAACCTCTACCAGATTCAGGTCAAGTTCCGCGATGAGATCAGGCCCCGTTTCGGTCTGATGCGGTGTCGTGAGTTTATTATGAAGGACGCCTATACCTTTGACGTGGACGAGAAGGCACACCAGGTCGCCTATCAGAAGATGGTGGATGCCTACTATGCCACTTTTCGCCGCTGCGGCCTTGCAGTACGCAAGGTGGAATCCGATACCGGCGCAATGGGTGGTTCGATAGCACATGAATTCATGGTGATCGTCGATACCGCGGGCGGCGAAGAGGTTCTCTTCTTCTGTGACAAGTGCGACTACGCCGCCAATATCGAGAAAGCGAATTCAATCAGCCCCGGGGAAATAAAGGACGAAAAAGAAAAACCACTGGAAAAAGTGCCAACACCGAATGCCGCCACGGTTGAGGAAGTTACTGCTTTTCTCGGTGTTCCCGCGACGAAGCTGGTCAAGACCCTGCTTTACTCTGCTGATGGCAAGGCGGTGGGGGCGTTAATCCGGGGTGACCGTCAAATCAACGAGACCAAGCTGAAGAACCACCTCGGTTGTCTCGAACTGGAGATGGCGTCGCCGGAACTGGTCGAAAGCTGGAGCCGGGCGCCGGTTGGTTTCGCCGGCCCGATCGGTCTTGAGGGAGTCCGCTTGATCGCTGATCCGGAGGTGATGGAGTTAACCAACTTCGTGGTCGGCGGCAACGAAAATGAGATGCACTATGTCAACGTCAATCACAAACGTGATTTTTCTGTCACCGAAACTGCTGTGCTCCGCTGCGCCGAGGCAGATGATCTCTGTCCGATCTGTAAGAAGGGTAGGCTGGCTGTGAAGAAGGGAATCGAGGTAGGTAACACCTTTAACCTGGGTTATAAGTACGCCAGATCGCTGGGCGCGAAATTCGTTGATGCCGACGGCAAGGAGCGCGAATTCTACATGGGTTCGTACGGTATCGGTGTCACACGCACCATCCAGGCGGCGGTTGAGAAATACAATGACGACAAGGGAATCATCTGGCCGGCGCCGCTGGCGCCCTATGCGGTTGAAGTGGTGCCGTTATCGATGCAGGATGAGAACCTGCGGCGGGCGGCGTTTGATTTCTATGATAAGCTGCGGGGCGCCGGTGTTGAAGTCCTGCTTGATGACCGGGATGACCGCGCCGGCGTCAAGTTGAACGATGCCGATCTGGTCGGCATCCCCTTGCGGGTCAATATCGGCGCCAAGTCGCTCAAGGCGGGCAGATTTGAACTGAAGGAACGCTCTTCAGACCAGGTCAACATGGTCGAAACGGATACGGCGGTGGAGAAAGTCAAGCAGGTGATCGACCGGCAAATGAAGCAGGCGCAGGAGCAGTAGCCAATGGGTTCGGCGCAAGCTCATCTATTAACCAGTCATATTCCGGTTGTGGGTAGCGGCTTCTGCCTGTTGCTGTTTGTGTTAGGGATGATCATGCACAGCACGCGGGTACAGCGGATCGGTCTCTTCTTTATCTTCCTGACAGCGCTCTTTGCACTGTGGGCCTATCTCACCGGCCCGGCGGCGGCAGCGGTTGTCAGCGCCTCTGATCCTGCCGCGGCAGACCTGATCGCCACGCACCGCGAGGCCGCCGTCACCTCGTTTGTCCTGATGGTGGCTACCGGTGTGGTTTCATTTCTGGGTTTGTTACATCGCCGCCATGACCGGAGACTGCCGAACTGGTACAACCTGGTTGTCACCCTGCTGCTGATAATCTGTTTTACGCTGATGGTGGGTACTGCCGGTATGGGGGTCAGAATATCTCACCGCTGGCTCTATCCCGCTGAAAATCCTACTCAGGAAATAACACCGTCGCCTGCTTCTATTGATTCTGTAGGCGCACCTTCAGTTGACGCTGATTCCGCCGCAAGGTAAGCTGCAGATCAAGAGTTTCGTACTCATTGTCATTGCCAGTCCGGTAATTGACGGACATAGCAAACCGGCAGGCGAGGAGAGGCTGTCCCAAAAGTGATCGAGAATAACTTCTGTAGACTTGTCCTCCGAGGCGTAGGGGCACGCTGCCGCGTGCCCAAGGGCACAGCTCGCTGTGCCCCTACGAGTTGAATCCAGTACCCCATTTTCAGACTTCTCTCTCAACTCTGTTCCCACTGCAACACACCATACGCAACAACCTTTTGGGACAACCTCAGGACGACTACCGGTCACTTAGCGCGGGTGCTGGATTCAACTTGTAGGGGTACGCCGTGGCGTACCCGATAGGCACGCCGCGGCGCACTCCTACGGCTCGAAAATACGGTCTCTCTGTCACGACAGCCTGACAATTACTGGGCAGTCAATTGTTGTGACTGCACGTTTCTTGTGCAGCCAGCGAATGACTCAGCAAAGGTAATCGCACATCCACCAAACTATCCTCTTGAGTTACAACCTGTTACAGCGCAGCAGCATCTTTCGGCACAGCGGTTGCTTAAAATAGAGGTTGGAACGATGTGAAACCTGGAGGATAATATGAAGAAAATATTGATTCTATTACTTTTGATGGCCGCGGTCGCTCTGTTGACGGGTTGTGATGAGCGGACTGTTTATGTCTGTGACGCAATACCCGATCCGCCGGTCGGTATCTACTCCATCACCCACGACGGCTGCATTGAGGTTGTCTGGCAGGCAAATAACGATGCCGGCCTGACAGAGAGTTACGGCGTTTACCGTTTTACCGGCTATGTCGGCAATCTGGAGGAATATGAATTGATCGGCACGGTTGGAGTTGTATCGGGCGCTGTTACTGAGCACTTCGACGACTACAATGTCATCAATGGCGAAACTTACTGGTATGCCGTCAACGCCTATAATGGATTCGGTGAGTCAGACCTTTCTTATGAAAGCGCTTTCGATACGCCGCGCCCGCAGGGCAACGCCAGCCTACGCGATTATCTCACTTATCCAGCGCAGGCGGGTTTCGATTTCTCCTCACACCACAAGGTGGTCAACTGGGAGAGCGCGGCGGCAGATATATTCTTCGAATACGATGCCAACCTGGATGCGTTCTTTTTCTATGCCGCCGACTGGGATGTTGACATTCAGGACTTTGGTTACACTGATAATATCACCGATGTCAACTGGGGCGATCCGGGAAGTGGCTGGTCTGCTGTCGGTTGGATTCAACTATCGCTTAACCATGCTTATTTAGTTTGGACGGCTGATGATCATTATGCCGCCTTCCGGGTGAACTCACTCAACCCGGGCAGCAAAAGAGTTGATGTCACCTGGGCATACCAGACTGATCCAGGTAACCCGGAACTGGCGCCGCGTCGCCATGACGGGCCGCAGCGTGCCGAAAATTACGGCAGAAGGGAGAATTAGAGCCATGAAAGCAATTATCCTGTTCGCAGCTTTGCTGGCGCTGGTTGCCGCGCCGGCAGTAACGGCGCAGTCAACGCTGAGCCGGGTCTATAATGACCTGGAGATCGACATCTGGACTGACAAGGATGACGGTTCCAACTACACCGAGGGGGATGCCATCACCCTTTATTTCTGGGCTTCCCGCGATTGTTATGTCACGATCTATGATCTTGACACGCGGGGCAACATCAATCTGATCTTTCCCGCCGAGCCTGACATGAACAATTTCGTTATCGGCGGCGAGGTTTACATGATCCCTGAACATGGCGAGGACTACGAGTTGAGCGTCACCGGCCCCCCGGGGTATGAGTATATTCAGATGGTGGCATCGGTGGAACCCTATCCGGCACCTGACTGGCGCGGACCGATCTCGGTGCATGATAAACACTGGGCTTTTGAATTCAACGACAGCGAGGGGTTCATCGACCTGGTAAACCGCCATTACTTTCCGAACGACAATGTCGCCTTCGACCAGGTTTCCTTCTATGTCGCGCCGGCGTATTATTACAAGCGGGTGGAGACCGATTGCTACGGTGATTGCGGCACCGTTTATATCGACTATCCCTACGGCTGTGATGTCTACATCGACGGTGTCTATTGGGGACTGGCGCCCCTCTGGATTCCGTCAATCTACCTGGGACAGCATCGCGTGAGTGTTTACTGGGGCACCACGATTGTCTTTTCCGACTGGATTATGGTAGACTACTATAGACCCTATTTCATCTACACGCATCCGCATTACGTTTTCGATTACTATTACCACCACTGGTATTACGACTATGACTACCGTTATCGTCACTACTATGGCCCATCGCAATTCAAGTACAAACCGCGCCGGCACTATGTTCATGGCCGCCTTGATGCGCACCCCGGTTTTAAGGTGGTGAGCAATGCTCATGGCAAGTACGCCAAGTCGAAAATGTATAGCGTGGCCAAGACTACTCGCATCGGCAAGTATAAGAAGACTTATGGTTA
>JAGLUH010000465.1 GCA_023134875.1 Candidatus Zixiibacteriota bacterium | reverse complement strand
GTTATAACACCAAGACCAAGACCTACTCCGTCACCAAGCGGAAATTGACCAAAACTTACGGCACTAAGTCGGGCATCAAGGCGAAGACCCCCAGCGGTTCTTCTGCCAGGAAGGGCTACGACAGCAGGAGCGCCGTGAAGGAAAGCGTGAAGAGTAAGGCGACTAAAAAATCGAGCACCTACAAGAGCGATAAGAAGGGACGGCAACCTTCCTCCAGCAAATCAGGAACTGTCAAGGGCAGCCCGAAACCTTCGACCAAATCCAAGTCCGTCGATAAAAACAAGTCGACCCGAAAATCGAAAAGCTATGAGCCGACTAAGAAAAAACGACAGGACTCTTCCGCCAAATCGGGCAGCGTCAAGAGCACCAGCAAACCTTCGAGAAAATCAAGCTCGACCATCAATAGCAAACCATCCGGCAAGAGCAAATCCGCCAAGTCGAGCGAATACCGTAAACGGACGGTAAGGAAGTTGAGTGGTTCCTCCCATTCAGCGGGCGTGAAGAAATCATCCGGCAGCAGCAAGAAGTCGAAATCAAGCGAGTCGGTGAAAAAATCGTCCAACACCAGTGGCAGCAGCTCGAAAAGCTCCTCCTACCAGAAATCAAAATCGAGTAGCTCTTCGCGTAGCGGTTCAGTGTCTTCGTCGAAGCCATCAAGTGGAGGCAAGAGACCGGCAACATCAGGCCGGAAGAAAAGGTAGTATACCACAATCACCAGCCGGGCCTGTTCTCCTTTTGGACAGACCGGGCAGGTGGTTTTAACTTGACAGCAAGAGGTGTCAATCATATAATGAGATGGTGATAATCATGAAGAGATTGTTGACTTACATACTGGTGGGGCTGCTTGTTTCTGTTCTCGTGTCGCCTGCTCTCGCAGTTGACAAGAAGAAGACAACTAAAACCAAGGACAAGACCGAAAAGGTTATCAAGAAAAGCGACACCAGGACGAAAAGCAGTTCTGCCACGAGCAAAAAGCTGCAGAATTTTATCGATGCCAACAAGAATGGTGTCGATGACCGACTGGAGAGGAAAGCCACCATCAAGAAAACGATAAAAAGCAAGTCTACTGCAACCAAGTCTGCCAAGGGGAAGCCGTCCGTCACCAAGACGAAGAAGGTGACAAAGGATTCCAGCAGCAAATCAAATAGCCAGGTAAAGAAAAAAAACAAGACAAAAGACTAACGCTTCCTCGACCTCTTGAGACAAATTGATCCGGCAGTCTGATGATGCCGGTTTTTTTATTCTCTGCCGCGGCCGCGGCGTCAGGAACTCTGAGGCTGTGCCAAAAGAAGGTATGGACAGCAAAATGCGGTCATTGCGAGCGCAGCGAAGCAATCTCAAGTGCTTGGCCATCAATGAGTCTGAGATTGCCACGTAATCCGGCGCTAGCCGGATTACTCGCAATGACAAGGCTTTTGGCACAGCCCCCCCCCTTTCCTGACGTTTGATTCAACCGGGGTTAAGAGACGCCGGTCGTTTGGATTCCGCCAGCAAGGGGTTCCTGACGGCGCGGAAATGGCCTACACGACCACTGTCCGGTCTGCGTCATCCAGATGGCTTTATCCTTGACGGAACCCTTTTTTTTGCGTACTTTCCTGGCACTCTCAGGGGCGGAGTGCTAACCTGTCCGATGGCGGCAGAGAACGGCTGGAGTTGGTAAGTAAAACGATATGAGTCAGTTCCGATTGTCAGAACGCGAGCGGCTGGTGCTCGCGGTGTTGATAGACCATTTTATCAGGACGGCCGAACCGGTAGGGTCTCGCACCATTGCCACCAGGTACAATCTCGGCGTTTCCCCCGCCACGGTGCGAAACACTCTGGCCGACCTGGAGGAACAAGGCCTGATCGAACAGCCGCACACTTCCGCCGGTCGCGTGCCGACCGACAGCGGCTACCGTCTCTATATCGATAAATTGCTGACAACCCGGAAACTGTCCAGGGCCGACCAGCAGAAGATTAAACGGGAACTATCGATTGACTACAATGCTATCGAGGAAATCCTGGAGCAGACTTCGCGCGTGCTGGCCCGTTTCTCATCGCAGTTGGGTGTGACGGTCAGCCCCAAGTTTGAACGGAGTATCTTAAAGAAAGTCGACCTGATTCCCGTTACCGACACCAGGCTGCTGCTGGTCATCACGGTGAAATCGGGAATGGTGCGAACACTGCTGCTGGAGGTGGACAGCGTGATCGCCCCTGATGTTCTGCAGGAGACTGCGGCTGTGCTCAATGAGAAGTTGGGGGGGTTGTCCCTGGGTAAGATCAGGAGAACAATCGGTGAACGCCTGCGCGATACCGGTCGCGGCAACCCGCAGCTTTTGAAACTATTCTGTGAGAATCAGGAGGGTTTGCTCGATGATGCCGATGATGCCGGATTGCATACGGACGGCACTACCAACATCGTAACGCAGAGGGAGTTTCAGGACCCGCGCAAGCTGAGGGAGTTTATCAGCCTGATCGAAGAGCGCAAGAGCCTGATACGTCTATTGAGCAAGGAGTCGGTTTCTGAAGGCATCCAGGTTACTATCGGCGCCGAGGCGCAGCTTGATGCTATGGAGGGCTGCGCTGCTGTTACCAGGTCATATACAGTCGGGCCGATCAGGGGCACAGTTGGG
>JAGLUH010000464.1 GCA_023134875.1 Candidatus Zixiibacteriota bacterium | reverse complement strand
AGCCCAATCCCCCATCGGTACCATGACCTCATCCTGATACATATTGAACTTCTTCTGTTTGTTAAACTGAAGACATCTTTCCCAGGCATCTCTGAATCGGTTCGGCCATCTGCCCGGGTAGCAGTTCTTTTTGTGCCAAACAAATTCCTCAGTCCACAGCCAGCCCTGTTGGCGCATCTTTAGGATTAATTGCAGAACGTACGTATGTCTTTCGCCGCCAACCACTTTTTCCTTTATGTTCAAGATGAATGTCCCTGTAGGCCGCAGTATTCGAAGAAACTGCTCGGTCTTCGGCAAAAACCAGTCGACGTATCCGTCGGGGTGTATCCCACCATATGCTTTTTTTCTGGCGTCAGCGTAGGGGGGTGATGTGATGATAAGATCAACGGAATCATCAGGGAAATCCTTCAGAACCTGTTCACAATCCCCACAAATGATGCTGTCGGTCGGCAGTATGCTACGAGAAGCCAATTACATCCTCCTGAGTATAAACCTACAATATCGGACTATGTCTGCGGTGTCAATATCTTTTTTCGTTAGAAACCCACCGCAAGCGGTGGGCTACCCCGTTCTTAGAAACGCGCTACCGGTCAAAGGCACGGCCCGCGATGGGCAACCGGTCAGGCCCGGCCCGGACGGGGAGATGGGCCATCCTGTTGTTAGAAACGCGCCGCAAATAGATGCAGCTGCGCCGCCGATACGGCTTTTCTGGTTGTTTTGGACGTCAAATGTCATATCATGGCCGGCAATCGGATGAATGATTAGTGGTATGATTTTCTAAGATGTTATAGTATAAAAAGAACACCGACGTAGAGAAGGCGGTTGTTTCGTGCGCGGCGGACGCTATGCTTCAGACGGAGTCGGCGCACGAGGACGTACGCCGACCACGAGATGACCGGCAATCGGTGGAATGATTAATGATTAGTGATAAAGTGTATTGAAAATGGGTCAGATAAAGATATTGCCTTTTCTGATATTGCTGCTATCTGTCGGTATCAGCATTAAAACGGCTGCCAGACCGAGCCACTTTGAGCTTGCACCGGCTTACCCTTCCACCTCCGGCGAACCGGAGCTGGTCATGGAGTCAAACCTGCCGTATTTCCGCTTCGAACGGCTGGTGGCTGTTATCCTGGATATAGATAAAGAGGGTGGAGTCACAAGTGTCGCGGCGGAAAGCACTTCTGACAGCGCTTTTGCCGGATACGCCCAGACCTGGATAAAGTCAATCAGATTCGAGCCGGCAACTTTTAAGGGAAAGGAAATTCCGTCGCATTTGCCGGTCATCTTGCAGTTTCGACCAAGAGTAAGACTGCCCGACATCCATTTCCCTATTGACTCCGTTGGCGCCATAGTTGATGCCGACCTGTATTTTAAGACCTTCGCCCTGAACGATATTCGTGTTCCGCAGCTTGAGGAGTTCCCCCGTTACTTCTGTGACCTGAAAGTGACGGATTCGTCCGTCGTCTTTAAGTACGTGCTGGCCAGAGTTGGTCTGGATGAGTCGGGCCGGGTGACCGATATCGAAAAGGTCTCTTCCAATTATCCTGCTTTCAGCCGGCAGGTCATGTCGGCCATATTATGGGCTCGTTTTTCTCCGGCAGTGGTGCAGGGCAGTCCGGTGCCAGCGGAGTGTTTTGTGCTGGTCTCGTTTTTTCCGCGAATTAATTATCCCACGCGGGTGTGGCAGAGGTCTGATCTTGATTCTCTCGGTCCGCTGGCAAGATTTCGCATTCGGCTTCTGCCCGACACGGTCGGCCTGATGTCCAAGCCTCTACCGGTCAGAATGTCCGGCGACGAGTTCACGCTGGCCGGTAAG
>JAGLUH010000463.1 GCA_023134875.1 Candidatus Zixiibacteriota bacterium | reverse complement strand
CAATAAGCCCTTTCTTGAGAAGAAGGATATCCTGTTGAGAAAAGACTTCCCTCTCCCTGCAGCTCTCGCAGAAGCCGACGACTGGAATGCAGAAGCGATCGCCAAGAGAACTAAGGAACTAGCAGTCGCTGCGTACAATGTGTATTGGAAGATCTAGGCCACAACCAGAGGTTCGCGGGTATCGTCACATACGCGCCCAACCCTCAACCTGATTGTTGAACACTCCTTTGCGCCTTCTTCTTGGCAGCATCGACCGCTGTCGTGTAGCGGGCCGCCAGCTCATCCGGCGTGAAATGGTCACCGTTCTTATTGGTGTCGGCACGGCAGAGAATGAACGTAAATTGCAGGTTCCCGACGGCGCAAAAAGTTATCTATTCTTCCTTTTCTTTCTTTTCCGGATGTGTGTGGGTTGCGCCCGGTTTCTGTATAAAGGATTCGTAGTCAACCCCCCCAAAGGCAGGTGCACTCTCATTGTGGCACTTCTGGCAAACCTCGGTGGTCAGCTCAATTAAGCCGTTCTCGATCGCTAGTTCTTTATCTTTCATGATCTTGGTTTTGCGATAGTCCGCTCCTGCTCCGTGACAGGCCTCGCATTGGACGCCTTCCAGCAATTGCCGCTTGACCGTTCTGCCGGTAGTGTGGCAGGCGACGCACTCCTCATTTTGCCTGTCCTCGGGAGTCAAGAGAGCATAGGCACGAGCATGGCCGGTATTGATCCAGGAATCATAAACATCCTTGTGGCAGATCTTACACCTCTTGGCGCCCACAGAATTGTGCTTGGGTGGTTCCGCCGCCGCCGTAGTATCCTCAACCACCGCAGTACTGTCATCAACTTCAGCCTCTTCGGGGATAGAGTCACGGGCGGCTTCAGAAGTGTCTGCTTGCGGCAGGGAATCCGCCTCTGGTTTTATGTCAACTTTTCCTTTCTCCGGTTGCTCCACTGTAGAATCGGCATCAACTTTAACACTATCCTGTATCTGCTCCTGCGTAGTTGTGGTATCCTTGACAGCCTTACTGCTGTCCGATTCGGCCTGTTGCTTCTTCGTCGTGTCCTGAACCGCCTTAGTGGTATCCTTTGCTGCTGGTTGTTTGGCGGTACTGTCTGTGAGCGCTTTGGTACTATCCTGTTTCTTTGATTGCTGGGTCGTGCTGTCTTTGGAGTTCTGGGTACTATCCTCCGCCAGCAGCCCGCCCAGGCGGATCAGAAAGGTAAGAGCCGCAATCGCAACAAATAGTATAACTCTTTTATACATCATTTCCTCCTTGGGGACATCACCAGCCGCCTTTTACTTCTTAGTACAGCAGCTTCAGGTACGCAATAAAGGGCTCGCTGGTTTATTGTCAATGTCAAAAAGAAACAGTTCGACAACCTTTTATAGTCGATACTGTGGGATCGGATAGATATTCCCATCAAGCTGAGAAACTGTCAATCCCAGGGGCTAGGGGAAACCAGCCTTTCTTCTTTTTTTGTCTAAGCCATTGTCCTGGATTGTGATTGCCGCATCCGGAACCGACAAATTTCCTAAGAATCCCGCCTTGATTGCCGATAAAGAAGCTGTCGTAGGAGAGAAGTTTTTTATTGCTTTCTGTTTTGGGAGAATATACATTTGCCAGCAAACTTGGCGGCAATGGACTGCCGATTGGAACATGAATTGAATGACGCCAGGAGGGAAACGACAAGTATATTCTTATCAGGCAAAAGATTAAGTGAACTCTAACAGGGAGGTTTACCCTTGCGCAAAGCTATTTTTCTATCCGTGTTGTTAATCATTTTGATTACCATGTCTCTGCCGGTTCTTGCCTATGACCAAACCGGCAGGCTCGGATTGGGCTACCGTTTCGGTATTCACTCGGTGATGAAAGACCCCTGGGCGATGAAGTTTATGCATGGCGGTGAGGTCAGGTTTGGACTTTGTCCCTATGTCAGTCTTGGGATTACCGGCACCTACGGCCGCACTGACGGTGGCAAACTCAACTTGAGCCTTGTACCGCCCACCTTTGTTGATGCCGATGCCGATGACGCGGCGCGGCTCGATTTGACCAGCTATATTCTTGAAATCGGTCCTGTTTTCAGTCTGATGCCTAACTCGGAGAACATCAACATCTATCTGGCTCTCGGCGCCGGTTTCGGCGGCTGGTCGGTTCGCGACATCAATGGCAACCAGGTTAAGGTGCCTGATTTGAAGGGCAACCTGTTCGAGCTGGGCGATCAGCAGTTAACGGTTATGTTCGGCGGCGGGCTGGAGTATTACCTGATTGAGGAGTTCTCCATCGGCTTTTCCGCGCGCTATCACGTCTACACCAGCCTGATGTCCAAGTTTGAAAATGACCAGGATATCGGTGGCAGTGACGGTCTTGATATCCCCACCGGCTTGTTCGAAGCTGGTGTCAATATCACCGCCTATCTGGGCAAGTGCAAGGATGACGACAAGGACGGCGTCTGCAACGACGATGACCGCTGTCTCGATACACCGGAAAACTGTATCGTTGACGAATTCGGTTGCCCGATCGACTCGGACGGCGATGGTGTCTGCGACGGTCGCGATCTCTGCCCCAACACCCCTCCGGGCTGCAAGGTCGATTTGAACGGTTGTCTGATCGACTCGGATGGTGATGGTGTTTGTGACGGTGTCGACCGGTGCCCCAACACCCAAAAGGGTTGCAAGGTCGACAGGGTCGGCTGCGCCCTTGACGGGGATAAAGATGGTGTGCCCGACTGTCGCGACAAGTGTCCGGATACGCCGACTTGCTGCAAAGTCAATGCCGACGGCTGCGAGCTTGACAGCGATAACGACGGCGTCTGTGACGGTTGCGATAAGTGCCCCGGTACGCCGCCGGGATATGAAGTCGACAAGGACGGCTGCCCAACTGGCTACGATATCGAGAGAGAGCGAATAATGGAGGATGTCACCTTCACCACCAACCTGGCGGTTCTTTCTGCGAAGGCGAAGAAGGCGCTTGATCGGCTGGTGGAGGCGCTCGAGGCGATGCCTCATGTCGAGCTGCAGATTTACGGCCATACCGATAACACCGACGGTTTCGAATGGAACATGGAGCTTTCGCGGAAGCGAGTGGATGCGGTCGTGAACTACTTCGTCGAAAAAGGTCTCGACAAGTCCCGCTTTACCACCGAGGGATTCGGCGACACCAAGCCGAAGGCGGACAACAAGACGTCCAAGGGTCGTCAGGCCAACCGTCGAGTCGAGTTCCATCGCGTGAACTAACCGCTAATAAGTTAGCTTACAATGATAAAGGCGTCAGTCAGAAGGCTGGCGCCTTTTCTTGTACGGCTTGCTTGTCATGCAGGACACATCCTACCACAAGCGGTGGCCACATGGCAATTATCAGCGAATCTCAGGGAGGCCTGCTCTACTTTGATAATCTTGAATGATCGTAACGTCGCAGGGTTAACTGGGTCCAATCTTAATCTTAACCTTGAGCCAGCGTCGCTCCAGCTTTCGTCTTTCCACAGATGTGATTTCGTGATGGCCGTTGTAGTCGAGAAGATAATCAAGTAACGTAGCGACCGGCACATACCAGCCATTCTTCTTAGCCAGTCTCTCAATAAGTTCGCGGAAACGATGGTTGAGTCGACCGTTTTCTACGAAGCCGCAAGCTAGATGGGTATACATGATGCAGGCACCGCCTTCTTCTTCCAGGCGATCTTGATTTCGCTCAGCCAGACAGTGATTGAAGGAGTTAACCTCTGCTCCTTCAGAGGAGGCATACCAGTAGTTGACATATGGCCGAGCAGGGTCATGATAAGGCATATAAGGGCAGTTCTTGAGTGTATTGATATCGCTAAACACGAAGTTGCGCACGTACTTGATTTTTTCTCGACAGATATCACCCCAGAATAATTTGCTGTCCGCCACATGTCCCCGGAAGCGCTTGTGCTTCAAAAAGCGTGTCATCAGGTTATAGGCGAGACGGTTCAAGCCGCTAAGGCGAGCACTACCCCAATAAATACTTTCCTGGCAACCGGTATGATTAGCCATCGTCGCTGGATAGTGACCATAATAACCGAAAAACTGCTCCAATCCCAGTGCCGTGGTCTCACGTTGTGATGTATGAAAAGTAGCATTATGAAAGCCGATTTCAAATCCCTGTTCCTGTAAGCGTTGTGTCCAGTTCAAGTAATCGCGATTCTCGCAGGTAAAACCTCCTACTTTGGGGACTTGCTTCCCCATAAGGAGCCAGACTGACTTGGTTGTAAGCATTTCCTTGTCTTTGAGTAAGTCATAGACAGCAGCAACATTTTCAATAGTAGCGAGATCGGTATCATCGAAAATAGTGAAAGCGAAATCTCTACCTTCCGGCCAACGAATGTGCTTTATCATAGTATATAGAAGTAATAACAGGAGCTCATGTCAATAGTTGAGTAGCACCGTTTCTTAATTGGCTTGAGTCATACATCTTACTTTTTCCGTACTTACGGCGGGGCAAAAGTGAGAGCATTGTCACGTGACAACTAAACAATGGTATTACTCGAGGACGCTTTCGTCACAACCTCAGGACATCTGACACCCACAAAAACCAACAAAAAAGCGGCGCCCTTCAAACCAGGAGCGCCGCTTGCCTACCCTGTGACCGCCTTCAAAAGAATAAACTCGTATTAACCGAAGATTTCCTTGTTGGTATCGATTTCGTACTTCTTAATCTTATCAAATAGTGTCGTGTAATCGATCTTTAATATCTCCGCCGCCTTGCGTTTGTTGCCGCGCGTGGTGTTGAGAATTCTGATGATCATCTTCCGTTCCGCCTGCATTTGGGCATGCTGGCCTACCTCGCGCAGACCAGCGCCCTCCCGCAACCTGACCTCATCAGTAGTGGCCAGGCGAATCGCCAGGTGTTCCGGCTTGATTTTCTTGCCCTCCGCCAGAATAATCGAGCGCTCAAT
>JAGLUH010000462.1 GCA_023134875.1 Candidatus Zixiibacteriota bacterium | reverse complement strand
ACGACAGTTCTGGCGGTCCTGTTTATGTTATCCTGTATCCTGCTTACCTTTATTTCCAAGGGCAGGACTACCGCCAGCAGCACTGTCTCTGAATCAGCCGTCGGCAAATCAGCCACTGAGCAGATGCAACAGCAACAGATGCCGGCAACCACTCCGGTGGGGGGTCAACCTGCTCCCGCTGAAGGTGAACAGCCGCCGGCAGGCACCGGTAGTGAAGGAATCTTCGACGAGGAAAGCGCATCTGAGGGTGAAATACCACCGCCGCCCGAAGAAGGGGGCAATTAGTTAATCATTTACTCGCATTCCCCGCCCATACTGATTGAATCGATGTAGCCCCGTCATGGTGATGGGGCTTTTTCTTTAGCTTCTGATTCAAGCCGCCAGACCGTCCGAACATCGCTTGACAGATCGAATCAGGCTCGATTTTATGTTACTATGTATAAATCGGGGCGAGGAATCTGATGTCAAATCAGCCGCAGCTAAGAGGCACGATCGAATTGCGAGGCGACAAATCTCTCTCTCACCGCGCCATCATCTTTGCCGCTTTGGCTAAAGGGAAGTCGGTGTTGCGTAATCTCTCCGGCGGTATTGATGTGGCGATGACGAAATCGCTCTATCAGTCGCTGGGTGTTCGCTGTGCGGGCAACCCTGATGAGTTGATTGTCGAAAGCAGCGGATTTCACCGCCTGGCGACTAATGAAAAGGCGCTCTACTGCGGCAATTCGGCAACGACCCTGCGATTATCATTCGGTGTCCTGGCCGGCAGCGATGTTTCCTGCGTACTTACCGGCGATCAGTCACTGCAATCGCGCCCGATCCAAAGGGTGATAACGCCGCTACGGGAAATGGGAGCGGATATACACACTCGGGGCGGTTCCGATTCGCCGCCGGTCACGGTCAGCGGCAGACCGCTGCGGGGTATTTCCTATCGTTCGCCGGTTGCTTCCGCTCAGGTTAAATCAGCGGTTCTGCTGGCCGCGCTCCACGCCGACGGCACAACCAGTTACAGCGAACCCGATCAATCGCGTGACCACACCGAGCGCTTTCTCGCCTGGCAGGGGGTTGACATTACTTCAAGCCAGGAGGTGACTACCCTGAGACCGGGCGTTGAAATCAAAGCTTTTGAGTATCATGTCGCCGGTGATATATCCACTGCTGCTTTTCTTATTGTCCCCGCCCTTCTGACCAGGGGCAGTGAGATTCGTATCAGGAACCTCTTGATAAACCCCACCCGAACCGGCATCTTGGCAATACTGAAGGAGATGGGCGGCGATATCACTATCGAGAATCAAAGTGAGCGCTATGGTGAGCCGGTCGCGGATGTGATAGTCAGGGAATCGCCGCTTGTCGGTATCGACACCGGCAAGTACCCGCCGGTCATTTTCATCGATGAGGTTCCTATCCTTGCTGCCGCCGCTATGTTCGCTTCGGGAAAGACCCGGATTTGCAACGTCGGAGAACTGAGGGTAAAGGAGAGTGACCGCTTGAGCGGAATCATGCAAATAATCAACTGTTCCGGTGGCAAAGCAGAGGTGAACGGTGATGATCTAATCGTCACCGGCGGGATCGGTGATCGCCGCGCGCTGCCACAGCACCAGGGCGATCATCGCCTGGCGGCGACAATTGAAATTATCAACCTGATCCGCGACGGCAACGTCAGCGGCAAGTATCATGACCTGATTTCCATATCTGCGCCTGAGTTTTACGATGCTATTGCGGGATTGACGGCATGAACAACAACGCTCACATATTTGGCATTGTCGGCCGGAATATCGGCTATTCCCTCTCACCGGTGATTCACAATACTCTCTTCGCCCGGGAAAAGATAGCGGCTCTCTACAAGATATTCTGCCTTCGTCCGCAGGAGCTTGGGCGTTTTATCGATGCTATCAGACTTTTGAATTTGAGCGCTTTCAATGTGACTACACCTTTCAAGGTTGATATCCTATCGTACACCGCCAAGCTTGACCCCATAGCCCGCGCAACCGGTGCGGTAAACCTGGTCATCAACTGTCGGGGGAAACTTCATGGCTACAATACCGACTACACCGGTATTGCCGCAACCATCGAGAGAAAACTGCGGCTTGATGTCAAGGATAGGATAATTACTCTCGTCGGCAGCGGTGGCGCCGCCCGGACGGTCTTTTGCTATCTTGCCCGTCAGCAGGCAGCCCGGATCACGGTATACCACCATTCAGAAAAGCGGCGCGTGGACTTCGATTCGTTCCTGAGGAAGTTGTCCGCCAACGTTGACTATCAGGAAATGATGTTTGAAAAAAGAATCGCTGATTTCGACGCCTGTGATCTTTGTGTCAACTGCACGCCACTGCCCTTGCGTCGGCTTCTATCCAGGAAGAAGCTGGCCTTGGCTGCCAAACTGTTTGAGCTGAGGTATGACGAAGCAGAAACGTCAACCAGCAATTATCAAAATGGCCTCTACATGCTGGCGGTTCAGGCGGCTGCAAGTTTTAAAATCATGACCGGAAATGAGGTTAGTGTGAACGGTATTGTCCGGATAATCAGGAAGGCACAGGCGACATGATCAGGTACCTGACCGCCGGCGAATCGCATGGCCCGATGCTGACTACTATTGTCGAAGGTCTTCCCGCCGGACTCAAGCTCGATATCGATCAGATCACACATGAGTTGAGACGTCGCCAGCATGGTTATGGACGGGGACGGCGTATGCAGATCGAACGCGATAAGGCGGAAATTACCTCCGGTCTCTGGAGGGGCAGAACCATTGGCAGCCCGATTACTATTGTCATTCGCAATCAGGATTATAAGAACTGGAAGAATAAACGACATCAACGACAACTAGTGCCCCGACCCGGTCATGCCGACTTGGCCGGCTATCTCAAGTATGGTTTTGATGACATCCAACCTGTGATTGAACGTGCCTCCGCCCGTGAGACGGCCGCTCGCACTGCGGCCGGCACTGTCGCTAAGCAATATCTCGCTTGCTTTGGTGTTAAGCTCTATTCACATACCCGCCGGATCGGCCCGGTGGTAAATGATAAACCGGTCAGGTTCACTCCTGCTCGCATCAGGACGATCGAAACCTCACCGGTGCGCTGCGCCGACAAGAGGATTGGCCAGGAGATGATTGAGGCTATCGATCATGCTATCGAAACCAAAGATACTCTTGGTGGCGTGGCCGAGATCGTGATTGCCGGTGTTCCGGTTGGCCTGGGTAGTTATGTACAATGGGATCGGCGCGCCGACAGCCGGCTTGCTGCCACTTTAATGAGTGTGCCATCCGTCAAGGCTGTCGCAATCGGTGATGCTGTTGCTGCTGCCGCCTCAGCCGGTAGTGAGGTTCATGATCCTATTGGTTATGACAAGCGAAAAGGATTCGTGACGCAATCAAACAACTGCGGCGGTATCCTCGGCGGCATCACCACTGGTGCGGAGATAGTCCTATGCGCTTACTTCAAACCGATTTCAACTCTGGGCGAGCCGCTGGACTCTATGAACCTGAAGAGCAGGAAACTCACGCGCGCACTCTACGTTCGTTCTGATACCTGTATTGTGCCGGCTGGCGGTGTCATCTGTGAGGCGGCGGCGGCGCTGGTGTTTGCCTATCTATTCAGTGAGAAATTCGGCGGTGACTCCATCGCCGAGGCGCTTACCAACTTCAGGGCCTATCTCAAGCATGTCAAATCAAGGTAGGAAAAAGAATCTCTTCCTGACCGGTATGATGGGAGCAGGCAAGACAACCGTCGGTAAACGACTGGCCGCTATCCTTGATTATTCCTTCATTGATACCGACCAGGTGATCGAACAAAGATTGTCACGATCGGTGACGGAAGTATTTACCGAGTTGGGAGAGAAATACTGGCGCGATCAGGAGCGCCGACTTTTGCAGGAGATCGTAACCGCAGAAAGACAAGTGATCGCCGTCGGTGGGGGGATGCTTTTGCCGCAAGCGAATTCCGATCTGGCTATTGTCAATGGCCTGGTTATTTACCTCCACGCATCTGTTGAGGAATTGGCACAACGACTTGAAAACAACAGCGGACGTCCGCTCCTTACCGGAACCAACCCGCAAACGCGCCTGAACAAGATATATCAAGCTAGAAAAGACCATTACCGGTCAGTTACCCATCGAATCGATACCACCGAGATCGACCCGGAAGAAACCGCTCGACAAGTTGCGGTTATGTACAAGGAATGGCTCTCGCAATGAAGAAGTTTGTATGTCGTTTTCCTCAGCCGGCAACCTCAACGCCGATTTACTGCGGCTCTGACATATTGCATCAGTGTCTGCCCGCCGATTTGTATGGGAAATACAGTTCGGTTCTGGCGGTTGTGGATGAGACCGTGTACCGATTACATCGGTTACTGCTGTCGAGTACGTTGTCGGGAGTAAGAGTATATCGTTTCCCCTCCGGTGAAAGATACAAAACCCACCGCCAGCTTTTCGCGTTACTTGAGTGGCTAATGTCAAACCAGGCTGACCGTCGTAGCTTACTGATTGCCATTGGTGGCGGTGTTGTCACTGACATTACCGGCCTGGCGGCATCCTGCTATATGCGGGGAATCGACACGATCCTGATTCCGACCACTCTGCTGGGCCAGATCGATGCCGCCATCGGCGGCAAGACAGCGATCAACTATAAAGGCATCAAGAACATTATCGGTTCTTTTCATCCCCCGCGGCTGGTTGTTTGCGATCAGCACTTTCTTGAGACTCTTCCCCGCCGGTCGATCAAAGATGGGCTGGTGGAAGCGGTCAAGCTCTTCGCTGCTTATGACGCTGAATCTTTCGCGCGCTACTCCGCCCGGATAGCGGGACTGATAAAGGGGGAGGGTTTGGAAACACTGGTTGCTGACGCGGTGCGGCTCAAGGTTGAGATTGTCAATCGTGATCCCTGGGAACAAGGGCTGCGACGAGTATTGAATTTCGGTCACACTACCGGCCATGCTTATGAAACCTTAACCTGCTCATCGCATGGCCGGGCGATAGCGCTCGGTATGCTGGTCGCTCTCCGGCTCTCGCGGTTACATCTTGATCTTTCTGCCGCCGATCACGATAAGATCGGGGAAGCGATACTCTCAATCTATCGCCGTTACAACACCAATCGCGTGACGCCGCAAACCTTATGGCAGAAGATAAAGCATGACAAGAAATGTGTTGGCAGGGAAATCAGTTATATTCTGGTAGACAAACCGGGTAGCTATCGGGAGAAACCGATTACCTATCAGCAATTCAAACGCGCCTGGTATGATACAAGGGAGTGGTATAGCAGATGAAAAAGATTGTGGTGATTCACGGCCCCAACCTGAACCTGCTGGGAGAACGAGAGCCGGAGGTCTACGGCCATACTACGTTAAGCGAGATCAACCATGAGATTGAGACCTTTGCCGGCAAGTTCGGCTTTACGGTTTCCTGCCATCAGTCGAATTCCGAGGGAGAGATAATTGATTTGCTGCAGGCCAATCGTACTGATATCGCCGGCATCATAATCAATGCCGGTGGTTTCAGTCATACTTCTGTTGCGATTCTGGATGCGTTGCTGGCGGCAGAAGTGCCGGTGGTGGAGGTTCATCTCTCCAATCTCAGCAGGCGAGAGGAGTTCCGGCAGCGATCGATCACCGCGCGTGGCGCTGTCGGCCTGATCAGCGGTTTGGGATGGCGCGGCTATCTTCTGGCAGCACAGTATCTGATCGATTCCTTCCAGGATTAGAAACGGATTCGACCACCCTCCATAGTTGAAAACCATTATGGCTGCGATAATCCCTTTTGCGAACCACGGGCAATGTGGTAATGATCGAGTGAAAGAAAAACCCCACCTGGTTGTCAGGTGGGGTTTCGGACTTTACTGATTGCCGATGATATGGGACTACCGGCGGCTATTTAATCAGCAGCATCTTCTTTGTCTCTGAGAAGTTGTCGGTAACCAGTCGATAGAGGTAGATGCCACTCGCCAACTGGTTGCCGGAATCATCGCTACCGGCGAAACTGACTCGGTGATAACCGGCTGCCATCATGCCGCTCGCCAGCGTCGTGACCTTCTGGCCAGCGATATTGTAGACTTCGAGG
>JAGLUH010000461.1 GCA_023134875.1 Candidatus Zixiibacteriota bacterium | reverse complement strand
AAGATTGTCGATATTGATGCGTGGAATTTTCTTGACCTGAATATGAGACGTCAGGTTGCCGACGGCTAAACCGTTGTAGGAAGGTTCAACGTAAAGTATTAAGCTGTTGTCTCCTGCTGAGACGACGGTGTCTGCTTCTCTCTCACTTACTCTCTGTTCAGAGGCGAATGGTTAATATACCCCGTCCTGTCGTAGATACCGGCGCAGTTCCCTGCCAGTCGGCAAATAAATACGTCAGCGACTGGCAGGGGATGGTTCGGAACTTACAGGTAGTTACTCGCCGTCTTGTGGAGGATAACTCTTGTCATAGGGGTTTTTGAACTTCGGTTTGTCTGTCCGTGGAGTTGTCCGTTGGAACACTTCTTCAAAGGTCTCCGCCTCAGCCATGCGGTCGCCGAGACCCCAGCGCGCCCTCGGGATGCCGAACCACTCAAGCAACGTTGCTGGTAGTGAAGTGGCGCTGAGAGGTGTCGTCTTGCTGGGGGAGCGGAAAACAGTGTTCTCATTAACCCAGGGTGAGATAACGATGGTCGGTACGCGCGGGCCGAGTACGTCGTATTTGAATCCGTCGTTTGAGTCCTGTGGCCACGGGTTGATCGTTTGCGGCGTGGATACGTGGTCATACAGACCTCCGCCCTTACTAAAGGTGATCACGAATGCCGTCTTGTCCCAACCGGGCCCATCAGCGATAGCCTGGTAGATCTTGTTGAGTTCACATTCGCCAGGCACCAGGTCGCCTCCAGGGTGGTAGGAGGTGGCTCCCGCAGGGGCTATCCAGGCAGGTTCGAGGAAGGAGAACTTGGGTAGCTTCCCTGTCGCAGCTTCACTCATAAACTGATCTATAGGGGCGACGTAGTCCTTGACGTTGGCATCGACAGTGGGGATGTCACCCTTCAGGTACAGGTGGTAGGTGAATACGTAGTCGTACCACTCGACAGACCAGTAGATCTTCCAGTCCTTGATGCCATTATTCCACAACACCTTCCAGATCGATTGGCGACGAGCCGTGTCAGGGAAGTACTCGTACTGAGGGTTTCCCTCATAGGTGGTGGTGATGTTGAAGGCAGAGCCAGTGAGGGCGATGGCGCGGTTACTGTCGGTGCCTCCGGGAAGTGCGCTAAACCAGTTGTCGCTGACCGCATATGAGGAGGCGAGACCATTGAGCACGGGGAGCTGGGTGGGGGTGAGTGTGACCATCACTTCACCGCTGCAGTTGTTCTCCACAAAGCCACTCATATCGGGGCTTGCCCCTTTGAAGTAGCCTTCGTAGCCATCACTGTATTGTTGGTAAATCGAATCGGGTGTGCCATGGAAGGGGTCGATGACCGGCGCGGTGAGATCGAAGTCCGTACTCAGCTCACCCTCTTTAAACTTGTAGACGTTGAAGGTCTTGCCATTGCCCTGGTTGGAGTATGTGGTGCTAGTGCCCATGAAAGGTGGTTCGGCATTGACCCAGTTCAGCTTCGGGCTGTTTTCGTCGTAGAGCCAGCCCAACACGCTGTCCATACTGCGGCTCTCGAGCATGTAGACCACGACGTGCTCGATCTTGTCGCGCATGAAGTCCATGGTGCCCGGGGTTGCTGCAGCATCCAAATCGATTTGCACCGTATTCTGCACGGAGGTGAGCACGCAATCGGCGTCAAAGTCCGGGGGGAGAGTGCCTGACTGCACCGGTCCTGCCAGTGGATTTTTTTGCTGGGGATCGAAGTGCCACAGGCGATAGGTCCGGGTGGCCGGAACCCAGTCGAGCAGGTACTCGCCAATGACGAGGAGTTCATGGCTGGCGTCGATGTCGGGCCAGCTACCTTCGGATATCACCGGGAGTTGCAGCGGCGTCATCTGCTGGGGGTCAAAACTCCACACACGGTACTTTGATTGGGTCGCGATCCACTCGAGTACATAATTACCGATGGGCAGGAGCTGACTTCCTTTGCCGATCAGCGAGAAGGCATCCTGAGGGGTGATCGCATTGGGCAGAGGGTCGGAGCTACCAGGTGCATTCGGTGCAGGGTCAAAGTTCCATAAGCGGTAAGTGCCACG
>JAGLUH010000460.1 GCA_023134875.1 Candidatus Zixiibacteriota bacterium | reverse complement strand
TGACGCCGGTGGTATAACGCAGAATTCGGTCGTGGAGTTCTTCGTCGGTAGCCGGGAGTGTCGCCGATTCGAGGAACTCCGGTGACGATAGCTCTTTAAGGCGAAGGACTTCGGCGTCCGAAGAGTCCTCGGGGCGTGTCAGAAGCAGTGTCGGACAGCTTACTGCTTTTATAGCGTCGATCCCGCGATAAGAGGCGGCGTAGCTCGACCGGATACCGTACCACCACCACATCATGGTGCGGAAGAACGGGAACCAGTACATGTCGTGGCGGACCTTTAGCATGTCCTGCATCCGCCGAGTGGTAAGGTAGGGATTGACGGCCACCACGAGGTCTATCCGTTTTTCTTCAAGCGCAGCCAGAAGAGCAGCATCGGCGCCGATACCGAATCCGACCAGGATCAGAGGGTGTGTGGTCTGTCCGCGGAGGTCCAGATACCGGATAATCTCTTCGACATCGGTGGCCTCGAACTGACCGTCACTGC
The DNA here is from genome assembly GCA_023134875.1 of Candidatus Zixiibacteriota bacterium. Classification (GTDB taxonomy): domain Bacteria; phylum Zixibacteria; class MSB-5A5; order CAIYYT01; family CAIYYT01; genus JAGLUH01. Next base: position 1,953 of record JAGLUH010000460.1, on the reverse strand, counting down.
GATACTTGCCGGATGACCTCTGGGTGGCACGCTGGTCAAAAGCCACGACCGAGAACCCTGAGTCCAGAAACGTCCGTGCCAGCGGCAGCATCTCGTCCCGGTCAGCGCCGTCGGTGTGTATCAGGAAAACGGTACCACTGCTTTCGCTGCCGCTGTCAGTGTCGGCTTTAATATAGAGACAGGCGATAGTGGTCAGGCCGTCGGATTCCACATGGAAAGTGTCGGGACTGAGGCCGGCTTCTATCCAGGCGCCGGCATCGTTGGCCGGCAGGGAATCCGGGTTGTAGCTGTCCATGTCGGCACGACCCATCGAGACTCTGACTCGGTTAAGAGGGTAGACGATAAATACCACCACCAGTGCCGCTACTATCAACAGGACTATGACAGTCTTGATTATTTCTTTGGTCTGTCTTGAAATCCGGGCCATAAAATGCGGGTCCTTGCCAGGGTTTTTTTACAACTGATTAGATGGTATAAAGGGCTACCGAAACAGTATGTCAATACAAAAAAGACCTGACGAACTACCCAGCAAGAGAGTGTTGAAAAGGTCATTGTGGGCATAATAGTCAGGAAGTGTTGATGGTTTTGGTGTAATTGGTTGTTATTCTTAGGGTTTTATGGGACTGGACTGAGGAGCCTGAGAGTATGGGTCAAAAAGATTCTGTCGGCACTGCGGTGTGTACGGTGCTGTTCGCAACGGTTGTGGTCATGGGAAGCAACGTTGGCTGTGTCGAGCGTGTGGTCGGACGTTTGTTCAGCCGGGCCTGCCCCGTCGCCGGGATCGGCAGCGCATATGGTTCGAACGGTGGATCGTAGAGGGCTACAGTGTCCGACAACTGGTTGCGCAAAGTGGGTACAGTAGGAGTACTATCAGACGCATTATCGGCTACTGGCTGGATCGGTCGCCTCGGAGACAAGATGATCTTGGTCGTTTCAAGTATCTGGTCATTGACGGAACGTATCTCGTCAAGCGGCAAATCGTAGTGGTAGGCATTGCCGATCCCGTGGCGAAGTACCTGGTTGCTGGTTCCTATGGCCTGAAGGAAGGTGAGGCGCGGATGCGTGACTACTGTTATCAATTGCGAAGCGCGGGACTGCTTCCCGTCAGCATTACCATTGACGGCCTCAAGCAGGTCCAGACAATGCTGAAATCGGTCTGGCCAGAGGCACGCATTCAACGCTGTCTGGTCCACATACAACGGCAAGGACTGGCCTGGTGTCGGCGCGATCCTCGCACCGCAGCGGTGAAACACCTACGCCGATTGTTTTGTCACATCACGAACGTGACTTCGGTGACTGAACGGGACCGTTTCCTCGAAGCTTGGGAGAGCTGGGAGAGGCGCTTCGGCGGGCCAATTGCCTCCCGCCCCGGTCGCGGCAAGGTCTTCTCCGATGTCAAACGTGCTCGTTCTCTGCTGCACTACGCCTTGCCATCGCTGTTTCACTATCTCGAGAATCCGTTGATTCCATCCTCAACCAACTGGATCGAAGGCTACTTCAGTCGGCTCAAAGCTCGCTACCGTCAGCACCGCGGACTCAGCCCCGAACATCGCGAGAGCTACTTCGCTTGGTACTTCCGACTATGCAGAAAGTAACAAATATCAACACAAAATGAGCATTATGCCCGCAATGACGAAAATGGGACTTTTTCAACAAGCCCTTGCGCGGGAATGACGAACCGTGTTTCGTCATCTGTATATGTCAGTGCCGATGTGTATGTCGTTCCCACGAAAGTAGGAAACCATTTTATTTGAGGGACGAAACAAGATTCATTCGTGATCTCAGCACTTTCCCTCAGGTCAGTTCACACTTCCCTCTCCCCCGGCCCATCATATTCAGACGGCAGCGGGCCGAGTTTGCGCATCGGACGTTGGCGGGTCATCTCCTCGTAGGCGTGGGCCAGCAAACCGGGGACACGAGAAATAATAAAGAACCCCTTCCCCAATCGCCAGT
>JAGLUH010000046.1 GCA_023134875.1 Candidatus Zixiibacteriota bacterium | reverse complement strand
CCCGTCGTCATTCAGGTCGAAAGCAAAATCAAGCGCTGTGACATGCTCAGGGTCTGGGAGTGAAAAGAGAGGTTCAAAGGAAGCGACTACCTCCATGTTGCCTGAGTAGACGCCGTTATCCAACTCCAGCAGGTAAAGCGTGTCGTGCCCTAACAGCAGAATCTCTTCTTTCCGGTCATTGTCGAAATCGATGATCTGTAAAGCGAATACCGTCGACGGCAGAGCCAGGTCAATATCGGTGGCGGTGGCAAAAGATCGTGACTGCCCTTGCTTGAGTATTCTTAAGCGGCGAGTCTGGTCATCATTCTCCAGAAAGAGCAACAGCTCACTTATGGCATCGCCGTCCAGATCAGGGAAGAAAACGCCCAGCACCTTGCTATTAAAAGGGATATCCTGCCTGTCAAAGCGCTCATCACCGGCAGCCCGGCTCGGTTGCACGCTCAGTATCATTGCCGACAACAGGAGAAGTAGAAAGGTCTTCAGGGGATTAGAGATCACAATCGTTTTCCTCCCGTCATTTCCGTTACCGCCGATCTGATCGCACCATTGCTCGTGCTCTGCTGAGTGATCTCTATCATTCTCTTTACCTTGCCTGTTTTCAGAAGGTTGCCTCTTTCTTTCAGACTATCCAGTCGTGAAACCTTCTCTTCCCGGTCGCCGTAGCCGCAGGCCGTTCATCGAAAGGTGATTAAAGCAAATCATTCCCTGTTGTCCGGTCGCCACTGCGCCTGCCAGAGAAACCTGGTGACACCCTTGTCGGTACCAATCCAGATATGCTGACCATCAGCCGCCAGCGAGGTGACATGGTAGCTGATCAATCCGTCAGCCGGTGTATATTGATACCAGTTACCTGTCTTCTTATTCAACCGGAAGAGACCATCAGCGCCGCCCGCCCAGACCACATCCTCATGAACCAGCAGTACGCGCAGGTCAGCATTGTTAAAGCGGGTGTTGCGATCGTGGAGAACGTAGTCATTGCTGTTCAGGTTGACCACCACCACGCCGTCATCGCTGACGGCATAAAGCAGCGAATCAACAATCTGGATATCGAAAACAACACCATGCACCACCGGTTCAGACTCGAGACAGCGTTGCCAGAAGCTACCGCCCCAGAGCAGCGTGTAGATACCATAGTCGGTGGCGGCATAGATGGTCTTACCGCCAAGTTCGAGATCGAGGACGATACGACCGCGGAGATTATCTTCGGTGGCAGAATAGATAGTGTCTCGTTTGAGATCAAAGACACTGACACCGATGTCGGTGCCGATGATCACGTTTCCCCGGGTCGGCAGAAGGGCGGTTACCCGCTCGCCATAGATGCCGTCGAAATGAGTGTAGGAAGTAAATCCCTTTCTCTTCCTGTCATAGCGCACCAGACCCAGTTCAGTGCCCAGCCAGATATTTCTAGCATCATGCTTAACGACATAGAACTGGTCGGAATTGATGCGGAGATGTTCGCGGGGCTCGAAATACTCCCAGCTATCCTCTCGCCGGTCATAGTGGCTGATCGCACCCGGCATACCGTCACCGCCGCCGGTGAACCAGAAATCGTCGCCGTCGATGGTAAAAGCGCCGATGTCAGAATCGTAAGGCCCAAAGGGCAGCAGCTCCAGCGACGCGCGCCGCAAGTCAGCCCGACCGGCGCCCAAACCCCAGGCACCAACCCAGACAACTTCAGCATCATCCAGGAGCGTTTCCGTAATCGGGTATTCCAGCAGGTTGTGCCCAAGCAATGATCCTCCGGGAAGGTAGTGATAGCCAGGGCTGACAAACATCTGGGGAAATCGCGCGGGCGAGATACCGTCAGGCTGCGGTCGGTTGTCAGGAAAAGGCTCATTGAGATACCATTCCTCGAAACCGACACTGTAGTAGGCGGTATGATTGGGAGTTTCAATCCAGATTTCGTCGGTGAGCCGGTCGACGACCATTTTGCGGATATGGTTTTCCGGCATACCGTTG
>JAGLUH010000459.1 GCA_023134875.1 Candidatus Zixiibacteriota bacterium | reverse complement strand
CGATCAGAAAATGAGTCAGACCGACATTGCCGAGTTCATCATCAACGGTGAAATTCCTCCAGATGCCTTTGACAAACCTGAGTGATGAGATTGACCAAACTTAACATACGGCCGGCCCGCCGGGGCCGGCCTTTTTCGTGCCCGAAATCGCTTGACAAAGTTGGGCTTTTACCTTAATTTGCTGGAGAAGAGAACTGTCTTCAAAGTCGACTAGTTGAAGAGAAACCACTCGCGGAAAAGGAAACTGCCTGATCTCATAGTTAATGTTGATCGATATTAACCTCTGTATTGGAAAGGAGAGATCCAATATGTTGCGCAAAGGTTCGGTTAGCAGGCTGTGGATTACGGGGTTTGTAGCTCTCGTTCTTTCGTCCCTGTCGACAACTCACTCGGCACAAGCTCAGTTACCGGAGTTGGTCTTTACCGTCCCGGACACGTCTGTTGCCTCCGGGGAGGTAGGGGCGCTGCTCAATATCTATATAACTAACTACTTCGACACCATTGCCGGTTTTCAGTTTGTGCTGGTGTCCGAACGACCCGATCTGGTCAGTTTCAATTTCGACAATGGCGGCTTTGACACTACCGGCACCCTTGTCTCGGGCTTCGAGTACGTTCAGGGCATCGACCGAGCCGGCGACCAGAGCGAAATCTGGTTTCGTTGTATTGCCAACCTCCCTTTTGACACGATTCACAACTGGGGGTTCCCCCCGCAACAGGGAGGAGTGGCGGTAAAGATCCCCTTCGATACGGCTCCGATTCCGGATTCCGTTCTTACCAGCATTATCAGCGTGACCACTCCGGTGGACTTTTCCGATCCCTGGGGATATTCGCTCGGGGTTGTAACCGAGACTATCTACGACACCACCTTTTATCTTTGCAACCTTTGGCAAAATGATACCTGCCTTGAGTGGCTTGAGGTCGATCCGGACTCGGCCGGCTATGACTCATTATACGTGGATACGAGCTTTCGCGGGTATCTTGACACCACCAGAGTTATCATTATCGACGGCTCTATCACCGTTCAAGGGTCCGGGATGCAGTGCGACTTTGACGGTAGTGGCGGAATCACGGTAGGCGATCTGGCCATATTCGTCCAGTGTCTTTTTGGCAATCCGCCTCCCCCGCCGGAGATCTGTGAGGACATTAAATGCGACGCCGACGGGAGCGGTGCGGTGAACGTCGCTGATATAACTTACCTGGTTAATTACCTCTTTTTTGGTGGTCCGCCGCCGGTGTAATACCAAGTTGCATTCAAAAGAACACTGGCGATTTGGGTGGTGTTGGGCGACCCCGCCCGATACCTAAGGAGCAAAGTTCCTGATGACCGACTCCGAGTGGGACCGCCTGAATGCGGCCATATCGGCTGATGAGAAGAGTCTTAATACCGAGAGGCATTTTACGACCGACCTGAACACCCTCGACCAGATGCGCCTGGTCGGTTCACAGCATATCGGCTGGCGGAATGGTGGTGTGATAAGACAACTTTTCGCTTGACAAACCCAGGGAACAGGTTTATAATAGTGCAAGCAATAGATAATAGGAGATATTGCACCTCATCTGACTGCCATACATCTTATTATTAGGTTCCACGTCAGAGAGGCTCTCGTGGGGTGCCGTTAAATTGTTGACTTTCCTACTAAGGAGGTGGGGATGATACGCATGCGGTAAAGAGTTTAAGAGAGACCAAGTGACCTATAGTGGTCACAGGGTTTCCCATTTCAGACAAATTTACAAACCTATCTTGCACTGAGACAACAGAATAGCGCAAAATCGGACTCTCCATGCCCTGTTGAAAAAGAGCCGGTGTTACGGGGAAACCTGTCAACAGCCTGATGGCTTTGATTGTCCAGGAGTGTCACTCCTCTGAGATAACCAGGCCAGGGCAACTGTATGTGAGGGTCAATCTTCTATGGTGGACATAGGTTATTAACCGTTTTTGAAGGAGGGGGTGCTATGATGTGAAGCATTTTGATGTTCTGGCAGGTTTCATGCCCGCCAGTGCAGCAGCTAGTAGAAATGTCATCCTTAGCGGAGTCGAAGGATGAGCAGAAGCGAAGGATGAGAGGAATGCAACACACAAACAGTCTTAACCTTAAAACCAATGAAAGGAGTAACGCTATGAAACGCATTGTTTTACTCACAGTAGTTCTAGCTTTGGCGCTTCTTATGGCGCCGACATCAACGGAAGCAATATCAGATCATTGGAAAAGGGAGGTGCTTCTTCACCGGCTAACTGACACGTCGGGAGAACCCCTGGATACTACCGTCTCCATGATCTACACTATTTACGACGACTCCATCGGTGGCACTGTCTGGTGGACAGAAACCCACCCCAACGTAACCGTTATAGGCGGCCTGGTCAGCGTCCTTCTTGGGGCAGTGAACCCGCTTGAGGACTCAATCTTTTTCCAGAGGCAGCACCTCCCATATAAACGCCGTTGGATGGGCATTAAGATAGGTTCTGATGAAGAGATCAGGCCGCGCACCCTCTTGACACCGGTGCCAATGGCCCTGTGCGTTGGTACTATCGAGGGCGCCGACGGCGGCACAATCACCGGTCGGCTGGTGGTGATGGATACCACCTCAACTAAGACAGATGAGTCCGACCGCCACGGTGGATTGGCAACTATCAATGCCGGCTCGCCCCCACCAACACCATCC
>JAGLUH010000458.1 GCA_023134875.1 Candidatus Zixiibacteriota bacterium | reverse complement strand
CCTGTCAAGGTTATTGTCCCCACGCCCCTCATATCGATATCGATTCGGTTTTGTCTACCACCCGACGAACCAGTTACTAAGGTCTGCATCACTCGGTCGATCTTGATCAGAATATCCTTCGTGTAGATTCGTCCTCCTTCATCCACTTGGAGGGTATACTCTGCTGATGTGTTGTCGGGTATTTCAAGGTCAATTTTGCCATGAGAGTTTATCAGAGTCAGGTCGCCGTTTATTTCAATCGCTTCCAATCGGATGTCGGCATTTTCAGTGCGCAGCTTCGATCGTCCCGATTCAAAAGCAAGGGCAGTGCCGCTGATCGAAGCAAACTCAGTGCGGGCATCGATCTCTCCCCTGACTGAATCGAGAGCAATCTTACCGTGGGCGTTGCGCAGCCTCACCGTTCCCAGCTTGCTGTCAACGTTTTTTAGTGTAATCGGCCGCGATGAAGTGCGCACGGTGACGGGACCGGTGCAATCGCGTACCGTGACCTTGCCGTTGTCAGTGGAGATTTTCACTTTGCGGCTTATTTGGGCTACCTCGATAGCACCAAATTCATTGCTGACATCGACTGAGGCAAACGGCCCGTATATCTCAATCGAATAGCTGGAGGTTCGCACATAGATTCGCAATTCTTCGTTGGCGGGAAGCTCGATTTGAACATCGACACGACCCGAAAAATTTGTGCCGCTCCAGGGTGGACGCGACTTGCTCTGAACGGAGACTGCCAGTTCGTTTTCCAGTTCCTCAATTTCCACCGCAATGTACTCAGCGAACTCCTCCGCCTGCTGCAGCGAATTCGCCTTAAACAGCTTCCTATAGGTCACCTGCGGTGTGGTACAGTCGCTGACAACCAGTTTCAGCTTGCCGCCTATATAAGAAGATGAAGTGAAGGAGAGGTTGCCAAACGACTCCTCGGCAACCTCATGGGTGAGAGTCTCAGTTTCAAATCTCGACCCGGAGATTTTTTCAATACACTGGGCAAGTGCACTACCGGCAGTCAAGAGGAAGACTACCACCAACGTGAAGTTAATAACTTGTGGCATCCTGAAGAGAATACGTTGTTTGAGTACCGCCAGTTTCATACAACTTCCAGTTTTCGGGCGATCGAGTTTATGGCAATGGCGGCCGCCGCCGCGACATTAAGCGACTCCACCGACGACGCCATCTTGATCGCCAGTAGTGCCTTGCATCTCTTTCTCGCCGACTCACTCAATCCTCTGGCCTCCGAACCGATTGCCAGGCAAACCTTTTCGCCAGCCGTCAGGAAATCCAGGTAGTTATCGGAATCGGCAGCGCAACCATAAACTTCTATCTTATTGGCTTCCAACTCAAGAAAAAAAGCTTCGGGGTCCTCGATCTTCCTAATAGGCAAACTAAAAACGAATCCCGCCGATGCCCTCAAAACCTTCGGATTACCGATGTCAGCACATTCCGGAGAGAGTGCCAGCAGATCGACTGCGAAAGCCGCCGCTGTCCTGATGATCGTTCCCAGGTTACCGGGATCAGCAATGCCGTCAAGGTAAACAACAAAGCGAGCTTCACCAACAGCTTTCACGGATCGGTAGAGGAAATCCTCCCCAACGACCGCCAACAATCCCTGCGAATGAACCGTATCACTGAGCCGGTCGAATCTTTTCGGTTCGGACTCATATAATGGCGTCGGTAAGTCGCTGATCGTTTTCCGAAAGTACTGTCCTGTCTCGGTGAGATATTCCGGCGAGACCACGAAGTATTCCGGCGCCACACCGGCCTTGAGGGCGGCATCAATCGCCCTAACACCTTCGATGAGTACCTTTCCCGATTTGCGCCGCCCCTGCCGTGAGAAGATGGCGCGGATTTCTTTTTCCCTGGCGCGTGACAGATTCATTAGTTACGAATGATAAGATTCAAACTGCCAGTGTCAATTTCTTTGTACTTGCTGATTTGCCGCCAAGGGGATTACTTGCCTTTATGCCCAGAGCATCGGTGATTCTTATTCTGTTGCTGCTGTTGCTTACTGTTACTGTCAGCTACGCGCAGGATGTTACTCGAACCTTTGCCATCAATCCGGACTCGCTGACGCCGGCTAAACTAAGATCAGCACGGTTCCAGAATGTCAAGGGCTACCGTCTCGGCATTGCTCTCTCGGGAGGTGGAGCTCGCGGCCTGGCGCAGATAGGCGTTCTGGACGAGCTTACCAGGGCAGGAATAGATATAGACTTGGTGGCTGGCACATCGATGGGTGGAATCATCGGCGGGCTCTATGCCTTGGGAATGTCCCCAGCGGAAATCGAGGCGACAACGGAAGGAATTGATTGGAGCAGTCTTTTCTCTGACAAGCCGGGGCGGCGGTCACTACTCTTTTCCCGCCGCGCCGAAACTGAGGGGGAATTGCTCACGCTCCGCTTTGACGGATTCAATCCCCGTATCCCTACGGCTCTCAGTTCAGGGCAGAAGCTGTTTAACGTTCTCAACTCGCTGACTCAGATTCCCGCTTATTTCTCCAAAGGCGACTTCGCCAACCTTGACCGCAAACTTGCTATTGTTTCCACCGATATTGTTACCGGCGAGAAGGTCGTTTTTACTTCCGGTTCGTTGGTCATGGCGATGCGGGCCACTACCGGCGTGCCGCTTGCCTTTACGCCGCTGGAGGATGGCGACCGCCTGCTGATGGACGGTGGCCTGCTTGACCCAATCCCCACCGACGAAGTTCGTAAACTGGGTGCAGATTTTGTCATCGCCGTCAACACCACTTCAAGCTTGCTGCCCAAGGAAGAGATCACCAATCCGGTCGATATCGCCAATCAGACTACGACAATTCTCCAGGCCACCACCCAGCGCCGCCTGCTTGAGCAAGCCGACCTGGTCATTACCCCGAATCTGACTGGAATCAAGGCCACTGACTTCAGCAAGATCCCCGACGTTATCGAGGCAGGCCGACTGGCGGCGCGGTCGCTGATTGATTCACTGCGACAACTACTTGCGGAGCGAAATTCGACCAGCTTCAACTTGAGCGTCAATAGCATCATGGTGGCCTGTGTTGATGGCGATCAGCCGCTTTCACCATCACACCGAAAGGCCGTTGCTGATTTGCAGGCGCTGTCGGGACAAATACTGGGGCAAACTGACATTGATCGAGCGGTTTACCGGCTATTCAAGAGTGGTTTCTGGTCTAAGATCGGTTACCAGTTGCAGCCCTCAAACACCGGCCGGAAACTGCTTGTCTCCGTTACGCCATTTCCTACCATCAAATCGATTCGTATCTGCGGCAATCAGGTGTTTGCCGATTCAACTCTGCTGCGCGTTTCCGGTGCCGATACGGCAGATATCCATTCACTTGCCCGACTTGTCGATATCTACGACCGGATACTTGACCATTATCACTGCTACGTCTATGATCTGGCACAAATCAAGAACGCTTCCCTTGGTGAGAAGAACCACATT
>JAGLUH010000457.1 GCA_023134875.1 Candidatus Zixiibacteriota bacterium | reverse complement strand
GTCATCGCGAGTCCGCCGCAGGCGGACGTGGCGATCTCAACGTACTGATGATAAACAACTTCGAGATTGCCACGTCGCTCAGGTCTTAAGCCCTTCACTCCTCGCAACGACTTTTTCAACAAGCCCTAAAGGGTGGGCCACCTATCACTGGCGCAGTCGGAAGCGCCTGCGCCATTGAGGTTGCTGCCTCTACTAATGGGACACGGTAGATTTTTTGTAGCGGTTCACTACAAGCCCACGCGGCGCTCCTACGGGTCAAGTACAACATAATACGTAGGATCAAAGCGAGGGGGCAGACGCGGACGTCTGCCGCCCACTAACGGGTCAAGTAGAGGCGTCATGCTTCAAGAGATTATGACCTACGGCCTGTGCGCTCTGGGCAGGGCACCACACAAGAAGGGTGATTGTTCACAAAGGCGAACCCCAATAATCGTGCGCGGCAACAAGATTGCGACACAGCCTGCTGCGACTGTGAGTGGGATACCAAGTGGAGGGGCTAGATATCCTCGAAGTTCTCGTCGTAAGTCTCTGCTTTGCTCAGCCGTATAGTCTGTATCGTGGCGGGGGTGAGGAACTCGGTGATTTTTGCCTTAAGATCGGCTGGTAATTGATCTTTCTCATACATTTTTACCAATCGTGGGCCGTAAAAGTTGGAAACACTCTCCCAGAACCCTGCCTCCTTCAGCAGCTCCACCAACAGACTACGACGATGCTTATCGTCAGTAGAGGGCACCTTGTAGGTGTCTTTGCTGATAATCTTCACCCTCTGATCCGAGCCGTAAATCCTGTCCGCCTGAAACTGATCGGCAAAGGCAATGAGTCCTTCTTTTAATGCTTCAAGCTCAGCCTTGACCTCCTTTTCCTGGCGCTTCAACTGGGAGAAGCGATCGACCAACTGCACCCCCTCTTCTTCCTTGAACTCCCGAGGAGGAAGCTGCCGCACTTTCGCCAGGTGTTTCTTAGCAGGGCAAATATCGAAGTAGTCGCACCAGTCACAGAGCGCCGATTCCTTATAGGGGAAATCATCGGCCGCCACAGCGCGCTCCACCTCTTGAATCAGGTGAATGGTGTCAAGCTTGACCCGTTCCAGGTCGGTGTGATCACGAACCGATTTGATCTCCTCATTGAAAAGAACATAGTGCCAGATCAATTCGATCTGTTCAATCTCGGGCCACATTCTCTCGATACCGATCTGGTAGAGCGCCAACTGGCGGTCGGCATCAGCTTCCTGCTGGGTGGGTAAACGGCGCTTAGTCTTGTAATCCCTGATTTGCCAGACACCATTTTCTGTCTTGGAAAGGCGGTCGATAAATCCCTGCATCTGGAAGCGGCCGCCGTCATCAAGACTGAAATAAACGCGGCGCTCCAAGTCGATGGTTTTCTCCTGGTCAAAAGGTTGATAATGTTTCCAGTATTTTTCCAGCGCTGCCAGCCCCTGTTGGAAATAATCTTCGAGGGAGTACTCCTTCTTGACAATAAAGATGGCATCCGACTGGTTGCGCTGCCAGTTGTCCTGGTAATGCTGCAAGTATTCCTCGCAGGTCCAGGTCTTGCCCATCATCAGGTTCTTGTAGAGCGCCTCCAGGGTTTCGTGTACGCGGATGCCGAGAAAGGCCTCGACGGAATCACGCTTGGGAATGTCGGGCTTGTCAATGTATTGGTACTTGAACTTGAGCCGGCAGGAGTCAAAGGTCTCCAGTCGCGAATGTGAATAAAGCATACTACAATTTCCCTGATCTCAAAATGGCGATCACCAGCCAGAGGCCGAGAAAGCCGGCAGTGAGATAACCGATCAAACCGAGTACGGGGATGCCGTAGACGGTCAGGCCGAACTGACGGGTCATGACCAGCGAGGAACCGATAATCAGGGCGGCGATTATCAGCGAAAAGGCGATCCGGTTGGATGATTTCTCCATTTCGGCGATGAATCGTTCCAGGCCGCGATGTTGAAAGGCAATTGAGAGTTCGCCCTTGCGCAGTTTTCGGGTGATGCGTCGCAACTCAAAAGGGAAATTGACCACCAGGTCACGCAGGTCGATGAGATAACCGCCCACATCGGAGACGATGTTACTCGGTTTGAACTTACGGCTGGCAAGTTTCTCAATTGCCGGCATCAGCTCGGAAATAAAATCATATTCCGGATAGAGATGGCGTGCCACCTCTTCATAAGTCGTGATTGCTTTGCCCAGCATCATCAGTTCGGTAGGAATCTGGATACTGTGGGTCGTCAAAATCCCGAAACCTTCCCCCAGGAGTGATCTCATGTCGAGCTTGGCAAGCGGAATCCGGTGGAAATGATGGAGGAAAGTGGTCAAATCAGCTTCCAGCGCCGCCACGTTGGCATCATCGGAGATCAACTCGTAGTTCTGGAACACGCGCACCAGCCGCCGACTATCCTGAGAAGTGCCGGCTACCAGGAGATCGGAAATCAATTCGAGCATCGTCGGCGACAGCTTGCCCATCATGCCGAAATCAATCGGTGCAATGCGGTTACCTTTCAGGGCGAAAAGATTGCCCGGATGCGGATCGGCATGGAAGAAGCCGTCCTC
>JAGLUH010000456.1 GCA_023134875.1 Candidatus Zixiibacteriota bacterium | reverse complement strand
GGCTTGAGTGATGATGCCTGAGACGCAAACTTTCAGTACACCGTCCCTAGCTTGTAATACCATTTTCCAATTATAATACAACAAATCGCAGTCATCTTGTCAAGCGGCCGGTCCGCTTGACCTAAAACCCTTGACTTGAGACACGGTATCTACGACTGACAGCAACAATACGAAAAAACGCTTGCCCCAGAAATAATGCATCTTAGCTTTTCCATGAAGTTACGTAGTTGTCTCTGGTCACGTAAGGACTTATACAATCGAGGAGGTGAAAGATGACGAAAACGGTTAGAGTGTTTCTATCCGTGTTCTTGATTTTCAGCGTTTTTCTGGTGGTAACCCCGGCAGAAGTTACCGCTTACCAGATGGGAAGGCAGGTACTGGATGCCGGCGGCAACATGTGGGCAACGACCGGCAGCTTCAAGCTTTGCTCCTCGCTGGGTCAATCGATCTGCGGTACTCAATCAGCGCCTACCAGAGAAGTCTATACCGGCTTTTGGAACCCATGGGTGGTGATGACTTATCCGCTTGACGTCACTACGGAGACCGAAGTACCACTGCCCCGCGACTTTGCCCTAAGCCAGAACTACCCTAATCCATTTAATCCAACGACGGTGATTAGGTATGCTCTGCCACGGCGGTCACAAGTGCGGATTTGCATTTACAACATCCTTGGGCAGAGCGTGAGAAACCTCGTGGATACAGAGCAATCGGCAGGCTTCAAGCTGATACATTGGGATGGGTGTGATGATTTCGGCAACGAAGTTGGTTCCGGAGTCTATTTCTATCGGATGGAAACTGAGGATTTTGTGAAATCGCGGAAAATGGTGCTTCTGAAATGATACGCACTACAAGCGGTCGAGACCAGCAGACGGTTTACGACTGCCATCAGCAGATTGAAAGGAATTGTTTTAATAAGCAAAGTTGGAGGAAAACATGAGAAAGTCCTTTGTTTCACTGGCGCTGACAGCATTTGCGGTCATAGTGGTAGCTTCAAGCAGTTTCGCGATCGCCGCGGCTATCCCCCACATGATCAACTACCAGGGGATGCTGACCGACAATCTGGGTAATCCCCTGACAGGAAACTATAGTATCGAGTTCAAGATATTCAATCATCCCACCGCAGGGACGCAGTTGTGGGGCGAAACTCACGGTGGTGTGGTCGTCACGGACGGTCTCTTCAATGTACTCCTGGGGAGCGCGACACCGATAAATCTGGATTTCAGCGGTGAATACTACCTTGACATCACTGTCGGCGGCGAGCATCTGGCGACGCGCCTGCCTTTCACCAGTGTGGGTTACGCCTACCGCGCCCAGAGAGCGGATACCGCCCTTTATGTCCCTGGCGTTTCTTCGGTGAATTTCGACGATACTTACGTAAATGTTCTAAGCGCTGATTCGATGCGATCAACCGCCTCCGTGGCGCAGGTTCTGAAGCTGAGATCAACCTCGACTAACACAGATGCCATTAGAATATATACACATGGAACTGGCGACGCCGATGGTATAATCATATACACCGCCGGCACCACGGCCGATGGAATCTATATCGATACGGCAGGTGATTGTGGCATTGAGGTACGAGACTGCGGTAGCGATGGTATCTACATGGACGATATCCATGACGATGGTATCTACATGTATGATGTCGACGGTCACGGTGTCTACATGCACGATATCGAAGGAGATGGAATCTATGTTTATGATGCTGCCGAATATGGCCTTCATGTCAAGAACACTGGTAATGATGCCATCTACATCGAGTCACCTACCAAGCGAGCAATAACCATTAACTCCTCCGGCGACAATTTTCACGCAATCAAGGTGGAACACGGCGGTGTGAGTGGACTCTACGTAGCTTCAGCGGACGACTACGCTATCTATGCCAAAGGCGATGAGGGCAACAAACTTGCCACTAACAGCGCTTCCTACTACGGCCTCTATGTTGCATCATACAGCCAGTCGTCCGCGAATAAGGGTTTGTATGTTTACGGTACGACTCATGCCACCGGTGGTTTCAGCAAGCGTCTGGCCGGAGATAAACCCGCTTTCTGTATCGTCAGCCCTGACGTGGAAATCATGGCTTCCGGCAGCGGTCGGGTGGTTAATGGACAAGCACAGATAACCTTCGAGGAGGATTTCGCAGCCGCTATTTCTGATGAGATTCCAGTTAAGGTGGTAGTGACGGCTATTGACGCGCCGTCGGCACTGCTCTATGTCGCCAACAAGTCAACAGCCGGTTTCAGCGTGCAACCGATGGAGATCAAGGGCATGGCGCTGTCAACGGACGATATCAGCTTCGACTGGATCGCTATTGCCCGACAGAAAGGATTCGAACGCAGGCCTGAAATCGAGGCTCCTGTTGAGGAGGATAATCGCGATCTGGCTGAGCGACAGGGAGAAGAGCTTCAGCGTCAGGCGCGGCGGGAGAGAGACGCCCAAAAGGAAGCGGCGCGAAGAGCGCATGAAATAGAAGAAGAGAGAGCGAGGAGCCAAGAGCAACAGTAGTTCACAGGTGGCCCACCATTTATGGTGAGATGTTCAAGCAATAGAATCACAGCTCTTTCCCCACCATGAAGGGCTTGTTAAAAAACCCGTGTTTTGCGTCATCGCGAGTGAAACTCGCCAACGGCGGGTGTAGCGTGGCGATCTCAACATACCGTCTATAAACAACTTGGAGATTGCCACGTCGTTCAGGCCTTAAGCCCTTCGCTCCTCGCAATGACTTTTTCAATAAGCCCTGAATGGCAGGCCACCCGCCCTGCGCAACAGTGGTTGCGACGTTTTGAGACAACCTCCCCTCGTGCGCCAACCCTACCTAACGCAGCCCGTATTAGATTGAACTAAACTGGTTGCCAGCACGTAAATAAGCTTATATCTTATGAAAAAGAGAGGTCCCTGTCATATTGGAAAGGATCAAGCTATGAAATCGAAATTGAAGGCAGTGGGATTGTTGCTGGTCTTTGTTCTCGCTCTGGTCTCATCGCTGCGGGCCGATTCCTATCTGGAGAGCCTGCAACCGCAACAGAAAGTTCACGGCTTCAGAGTTCTCAATCTCTACGATAACAGTTCCGGCCAGGCGATGGGCGCACGGTTTCTCTCCGAGCGCTATGGTTTTGTCATTGATCTAATACAGGTGCAGTCGGTGCCACAGGCTTTCTATTGGGTCAAGACACCGCCGATCTCAAGCAAAGGCGAAGCGCACGCCTGCGAGCATCTTCTGCTGGGAAAAGGGAACCGCGGCCGCTACGTGGCGACCCTGGAGGATATGGCTCTTGGCAGCAGCAGCGCCTTTACTGCTCAGATACGAACCTGTTACCATTTTAACACCATCGCCGGCGTCGAGACCTTCTATCAAATCTTCGAGGCCAAGCTGCAAGCCTTGCTGCGCCCCGATTTCACCGACGAGGAGATTCGCCGCGAGGTTTGTCATATCGGCGTTACCACCGATCCGCAGGATAGCACTCTCTCTATCGAGGAAAAGGGGACTGTCTATACCGAGATGGTCAGCGCCTTCGAGAAACCGTGGTATCACTTCTATTCCGAAATGAATAAGCTGGTCTACGGTGAAAACCACCCCTTCTCATACTGCTCCGGCGGCGAACCGGCGGTGATGCGCACGATGGTGCCGGCGGACATGTGGCGCTTTCACCGCAATTACTACCATCTTGCCACTATGGGAGTGGTCGTTTCGATACCGCACGACATCGCCGTTGATGAGTTTCTAAAGAGGATGACCGGCATTTTAGAACGTTGCCAGGATTATCCCGACTCCAGTTCCCTGGTAGGCATCGGCGCCTATGAGTTTCCGCCGGTAAAGATGGCGCCGATGGGCACGGTCAAGTTGACCACATATCCGAGCGAAAAGCAGGAGGACCCCGGTTATCTGATGTACGGCTGGCCGGCGGGTCTGGAAATCAGCTTTACTGAGCTTTTCCTGCTGGAGCTGTTCTTGGAGAATTTCGCCGGCGGGGAGACATCGAATCTATATGACCTGTTCATTAACTCGCAGACCCGCAAACTTGATCTGGGCGGCAACTACGTTTTTGGCGGCGTCGATTCTGATTTTGGCAATTCAATCTACTTCGGCCTCACCGGCATTGACAACTCCCATATCAATCGGGTAATGGTTGATAGTATCAAGGCGGTGATACGGGCTGAAATCAAGCGGGTATACGATTTCGCTGACGGCTCGGAAGCGTTACTGGAATTCAATAAGAGAGCCGGTAATCGTCTCCTTCAGACTCAGAAACAGATAGACAATTATCTGAACTCGCCGCCGATGTTCGGTTTTCGCAGCGGCGTCGGCGCCGGCTGGGTGTCGCTGTTGCAGTCACTGGAGCGAGAGAAACGTTTCCGTAAGTCGCTGGTGCTGGCCGATCGGTTCGCCTACGCGCAGAGCCTGCTGGCGCTCGGCGACAACATCTGGAAAAGGTACATCGACAACTGGCGGCTGGTGGCGGTCGATCCTTACGTGGTCGGCGCTTCGCCCAGTCCGGAGATATTGACTAAAGCAGCGGAAGCGAAAGAGGCTCGTCTGACCGGTTACCTTGAGGACTTCAAGAAGAAATACGGTGTCGACGACGAACAGGAA
>JAGLUH010000455.1 GCA_023134875.1 Candidatus Zixiibacteriota bacterium | reverse complement strand
AACTGAAACTACACAAAAATCCCCTGCCGTCAAGTTCTATTTGTGAAATGTTTCACTTTCTCTCGGAAATCCGATTGCCGTGTGACCGTCAGGACACACCCGCCAAGGCTGCGCCCGTCTGGGCGGGCAAGACCCCGACCAAGCATAGGATGCGTCCAAAGTCATGAGTGTTGATAAGATTTAGACTTTATGATTGATGCCGGAGGAGTCGGAAGAATAACTTAAAGAACAGCCTTTTGGCTTGTTGAGGTTTCACTGCTATTTGGAGAAGTGATCGTGCTTTGATTACTTGGACTAGACAGATGATCGGTTATAGACATAAACTCGATCCACTCGATCAGCGGTGAATCACTTGCCCTCACAGCTGATTACTATGATTAAGCTGATAAAGACCTTTCTTCAACAGGTCTGCTATGGACATCTGCTTAATCTGTTCCATCAGCTGTGAATGCCTGGAGGAGGTTAGGGGGGTTACTGCGCATCACCCAAAGGGGTGAGCGTCCGCTCAGAAGGAATTGCGTTTGCGCGAATTAAGAGAATGGCTCGATCATACCGCATCAGTGGACGCAAACCCAAGCATGAAACTTCTTGACAGAACGCGCAAAAAGTGTATATGAGTAATAGTCCTCAGAATGGTTTCACTATTGGAGTCTTTCCGGGAAAGGACTTGCCCTTTCCATGGCTTGTACATGACTGACAATATGACCGAGAGCTTACTATCTCCAGTTGTCATATGTGCTGCGACACCGTGGCTCCGGGTTTTGCCTGATTTGGCGACGGGGTACAAGCGCGCTATAAGTACTGTTTGGTGATAACCATTGACTTTTGCAGGAGGACCCTATGAGATTCCTAACGATTAGCGGTCTAGTTCACCGCACACGCTGCAAACCATCCTTGGTTTCAATTGGGAGACTGAAGCGATTGCTGACGCTGACAGCGATAGCCTTCGTCGTCTGGATTGGAACTACCCCAACCGCCTGGGGCCAATATATTCGGGAGCAAACCTACACCTTCACCGCTGACAGTATCGGGCTCCTTTCGATAATGGGCTATTCGGTTTCCGGGGCCGGGGATGTGAGAAACTGTTAAAGTCTCAAACGGTGGGGATATCCCATAAAGAGATTTCAACACAATCCGTCACCTGGGCTTTCCAAGACAATCATATAAGGTGACGCAAGAAGGAGAGGAAATTGAGTTATAGGCTTTTTGGTGTATTTACTTTGAGGTTTACGTCACCAAAAAGTGAAAGCGAAAACCTTTATTAACGTGGAAGGAGCACTAGAATGAAACGAAATTTGTTACTTCTCGCAGTGATGATTCTGGTAGCATTCGGCTTCACTGTCGCGCAGGCTCAGGATAACGGCATACCTGACACCTTGTACCTTGAGCTGTATCCAGGAGACGATGGCGTGGCCGGGTATCCGGCTGACGTCAGGTTTAACCTGCGGATAACCAACGATATCCCGGACCCCTGCATCGACTCCATCGCCGGTATCCTCATTCCTCTGTGCTTTACCTCCACCAATGCAGGCGCCAACCTCCGGGTCACCGCAGCCAAGAACAACACCAACCTTCCTCCGTTCCCTCTGTCCATACTGGAGAACAGCATCTTCCGTCCCATGCCGGACGTTTATTTCCCGGTGGAAGCCAACTGGATGTACGACTACGCGAGCGACTTTTCGGGGCGAGAGTGGGACACCAGGGTTCTGGATCTCGTCGGACCGGACCCCATGAACCCCCGGGACGACATCTTCTGGATGTCGATAGTTCCGACCGGGACGCCGGATCAGAGGTTCCCGGGCGGCAGCAGGTTACTGACTGCAACCATGACCTTCGAAATTGACGATAACACCACCATCTGCTTAGACACCTGCTTCTGGCCGCCGAC
>JAGLUH010000454.1 GCA_023134875.1 Candidatus Zixiibacteriota bacterium | reverse complement strand
ACAGAGCGGAAAATTCCTTCCTCAATGCGCCTGGCGATGAACGTCTGCATCTGCAGTCCGATGCGTTGCAACCGATCCATGACAAAGTCCCGCAGTATAAGATCGTCTACCCAGGCTTCCATCAGCAGGGTTCGGGTGAATGGCAATTGAGATGCAAAGATGTCAATCCCTTTTTCGACCAGTGCGACGATGTCTTCACGCTCTTGGAGTTTGCTCGCGTTCTGCAGTATGGCCTCTATAGGATCTTGCGCTTCGTTCACGATGGCCAACAGGATCTCACGCTTGCCGCCAAAGTAGTTGTAGAGAGTGCCCTCGGCGATGTCTGCCGCGTCCGCCAGCTCCCTCGTCGTGGTATTGGCGTACCCCTTGTCGGCAAAGACACGCGCCGCGGCGGCGAGAATTTCGCCTCGACGCCGCGCGATACGTCGCTGGCGGCGCTCTTCGAATCGCTCCCGCGTCTTCTCCTGGCCTTTCTCGGTCATACCATCCTCCTGCAATGGATTGATGCAAGAACTCATTTTATGAACAACCGCTCATTTTGCGAGCGCATTGTACATTAAATGAGCCAATATGTCAATAGTACTCCGGTAAGGGGGCAAGGGCGTTGGGGAAAAAGCGGTGCTTCTTGATCAGGGTGATGGGCGGTCGGGAAGTGTGGACAGATCCGCAAGCGATCGTTGCCCGGGATGAGTCAGGGTGTACCGAGTGACCAAGTCCTTGCAAGATCTGTCCCGCTGGAGCTTTCGGGAAGATCAAGTACCCTCTGAATGGTTGCGTTGATTTAACTGCTGGTTCTTAACGGGCAATAGACGTTGTCGCAGGTCCGGCAGACGACGGCCCGAACCTGCACCAGAGCGATACCGCTTAACGCCCAAAACGCGATAAACCATCCCGTATATCGCCACAACCAGAACTGGGGCAGTCCGATCAACAACAATAGCGCCAGAACCAAAACGGCCATTTCGGTCGTCGTGTAAGGTCCCGGCTTCCGGTCAAAGGCCATCGCCGCCTTGCCGGGGAACACGTGCGCACAGTGCTCCTTGCAGGGACACTTGGCGCAATACGCATAAAGGATGGCCCCCGGCGCGGCTGCGCAAATCACCAGATACACGATGCCAAACACCCACGATGTTTGGAAGATCGCTATGGCGGCGATAACGGTGGCAACTGCCGCGAGCCCGAGACTAGTGACTCCGTGAAACTTTGTCATTGTTCTCCTCCAGTCCTTTCAAAACAGTCTCAACGAACAGGTCGCTGATCTGATCCACGTCTATGCCCGGCACCAGCATGGCATAGGCTGCCAGCCCGTCGTAGGTGGCCATCATCGCCCCTTCCTATTCTCCATCAACTTTCGACACCCACGCCTCAGCAACTCTTGGGTTTCGCTCAAAGAACTCTTTCTTGACCTCGTCCCCCACCCCATTGAGCGGGCAGGCAAAGTTCATACACTGGGAACACAGGAACAGCTTCAACGTCATAAAGAACCCCGTGCTCGACAGTATGTACCCCATCAGCAAAAACCATTGCATTCCGACGAGTAGGAAAACAAAAGGATACCCCCACACCACTGCCAACCCTCCCCAGAACAGAGCCTTCTCCATACCTGACATCGGACCGGGACGGTACCTCCACAACTTGGGCGACCCATAATTTGCCCAGCACTTTAAGGTACTGCCCTGCTCAGCATAGTGGGGGCAATGGGAACACATCACCCGGATTTCAACAAAACCAAAATATCCTATTATCAGAATCAGCCATGGAATTAACAACCATCCACTTATATGATAAATTCCAGCTCCTCCTAATAGAAAAGAGGGAAAGACAATCAAAAGAAAATATATCAAATCTCTGAGCGTAAAATGACAATGCAGGGTTTTACAAATGGTGCAGTTATCACATGACCCAGATATGCACGTTTCAATTGGTTTGTTTGGATCTAAGAATTTAATCACAACATCTCCATCATAAATAACAAAGGCTCGGTTCGGTTCAGCGTAGGCGCGTTAAAGCCGAATAACAATTCAATGCTATCTCGCGCGCGGCATAAGGCGCGGCAGTTTTTTGCCTTCGCCCTTAATGCCGTTG
>JAGLUH010000453.1 GCA_023134875.1 Candidatus Zixiibacteriota bacterium | reverse complement strand
GTCCGGGCATCGATATCGCAGAATACCGGCGTGGCACCGCATTGGACAACAGCGGCGGCGGTCGCCACCCAGGTCAATGATGGCACTATTACTTCATCACCAGCGCTGACACCGCAAGCCAGCAGGGCTAAGTATAATGCTGTTGAACCTGATGAGGTCGCCACGGCAAAGCTGCTGCCGACATATTTAGCAACCAGTTCTTCCAGCCGGCTGACACGAGCGCCCTGGATCAACCAGCCGCTATCGAGCACGGCATTAAGCTGTTCCTTTTCCGTTTTGTCAAGATATGGTCGACAGAAGGGCACTTTCATGGCACACCGCCGTTACTCGGGTCAATAAGTCCAAATACTCATCAAAACTGTCACATGTTTGACCTGCCACGTTATGGATATTCTTAAGCAGTTCCAGTTCCGGAATCTTTACCCTGGTGAAATTCAGCAGATGGACACTAAACAGGTGGTTATCAATCAGGTATTGAATGATCTGTTTTATACTTCCTTCGTCGAAGAGATTGATCGCCGTGATCACATTGTTGGAAACCACCTCAGTGAATTCTTCACCGCTTTTTGCTAGGTGATTGCAGACAGCTACTGTAATTCTTTCATCGCGATAGATTTCATACTCGGATTCACACAGCCAGTCGGGAGCGCCAATCGAGCAAATATCAAGGGCGACGAAATCAGTCACCGTGTTATAGGGCCGGAACGCAAACCAGGGCAACCGCCGATATACCAATGGCACTTTAAGCGAAGTCACCGGATCGAAATCAAGCGGATCACCGGCAGCGGAAATCAACTTCTCCAATTCGATGTAGTGGCTGTGGTGCAAGCCATATTTCTGCGCCAGTTTCAGCCAGTGGTAGGCGCTGTAGAAATAGGCCTGGTACAACTTGTCTTCCCGGCGATAGCTGACACCGGTATAAAACTGCCCTTCGATAAAACCGCTGCCCAAGCGGGCGAGAATGCCGGCGGCATTATAGTAGGCCAGCGCTAACTGATCAGAGGGTGGCTGGTTGCTGTCGATCTGAAAGATTCTAAGCGGTGAATACATGAACAGGGCGGAGTTGATATAATTCTGCGTCGATTTGACCCGATCAAACAGGCCGGCGACGGTGTTGAATGTCGACTGCTGCGCTACAGTATATTTGTAGACCGGCCTGGGCAGATGTACCATCCTGACCTGCCGCAGCAGCGGGAGAAAGAATGTATTCAGGAATCTCTTGCCATAGGTTTCGAGGTAAAGCGGCTCAAACAAGTCGCGGCGGCAGAGAAAACTTTCGGGAATGCGGTTGCAGCCGGAGAAAATCAGATCACGCAGCAAGTCGAAATCATCATAGTAGTTCCGGTATTGCCAGACTGTTTTCTCCTTGCCTGCATCATCGATTATGGCAAGATCGCTGTAAACCACATCAGCGTTTTTCCTTTGGGCTACCTCAACATAACGGGCAATAGCGTCCTGATCGAGCAGATCATCATCACTGCAAACGATCACATAATCGCCGGTCGCTTTCTTGAAGGCCTCACCGATGTTCTGGCAGGGGCCCAGGTTCTTCTCGTTGCGCAGACTAATCAGGTTCTTCTGGCGCTCCAATTGCGACTTGATTACTTCCGGCGTATCATCAGTTGAGCAATCATCAGCCACGACGATTTCTAGGTTGGGATAGTTCTGTTTTTCCATGTTGTCGAGGGCACGCCTGAGCAGCGGGGCACGATTATAGGTAGGCAAAAGAATACTAACCCTGGGTGTCTCTTCCTGGGTCTTCTTTTCCGCAAACAGCTTGAGGAAGATGGGAAACTGAAGATGGATGTTGTGCTTATCCACCACCAGGGAGCGATAACGCTCCGGCTGCCACGATTCTTCATTCTCTTCCTGCAATAATTCACACAACTCATCCACGGAACCATAACGACACTCCGGCGGAAAATACTCCTCAGCCCCGAAGTAGTCATGCACTAACGGCTTGAGTCCCGCAGCCATTGCCTGTAGTATATAAGCTTCCTGGCCGGCCTGCGTGGCGGTGGAAAGGAAATAGCTTTTGTCGCTGTACCAACTCTCCCAGTCGGAAGGTTCCGGTTCAAACCTGATCTTATCCCCTAGATTCAACCGGCTCAGCAGATGCTCGAAATAGAAGCGCGTCGACAGGTTGTCGAACTGACCAACAATAGAAAGCCTGTAATCGCCTGATCGTCGGCTCAGAGCAGCCACGCATTGCAGCAGCAACTGCGAGTTGACCGCCGGCGAGATACGGCCCACATAGGCGATCCTAGCAGTGCGCTGTTTGTTCGTTACATTGAAATCACCCGGATCGACAACGGCGGGAATCAGATGAGTGGCGCAATAGGAGTCAAGTCGGCTGAACTTGTTTCGCAATATGTCAAGAGTGGCCGGTAATGCCGCTACTAGGTGATCGAAGAACTCCCAGCGGCATTGATTAATGTCGGCCTGAAAAAACTCCGTGCCGCTGATACGACAGATAACTTTCGCCTGTCCCGGATCGACAGTCTGGGAGGCTGTCACAACCGATTGATCGAACCGATCAAACCAGAGGAAGTCAGCGTTGCGGGCATGCTCCTGAACCGTTGCCGCATCACGCGCCGTTTCCCAGATGATTTCCCAGCCCTCTTCCCGGCTTAAAGCAGCAACAAAGGGGTTCAGGAATTCCGTGCGCCGCCACTGGTCGCAGAAGAAGACAACCTTTTTCCTACCGCTCACTCGTCACCTCTTCGGGCCGGTTGCGCCGCAGTTGTGTAACCGCTACCCTCTGCCGTCGGACAGGTTCCTGCTTGTTCAGCTTATGTCGATACCACTCGATGGTGCGCAGCAAACCCTCTTCTAATTCTACCTGTGGCGTGAAACCAAGAATTTCGGTCGCTTTGTGGATATCGGGAATTCTGATCTCGACATCGGGAGAGTGGCGCTCCCGGAAAACAATCTTCGACTCTGAATCACAAAGCCTGATTATTTCGCGCGCCAAGTTATAGATAGTGAGCGTACTTTTCGGATTGCCGATATTGAACACCTGCCCTTTGGACTCACCGTTAGCCATGATAGAAAGCAGGGCGTCGAGAATATCATCTATGTAACACCAGGCGCGAATCTGCCCGCCGTCGCCGTGCAGGATCAGGTCATCCCCCGCCAACGCCTGACCACAAAGTGATGAACCGCACCTTCCCCCACCTGGCCGGGACCATAGATATTAAAGGGACGCACGCACACCACGGGTAAATCATGCTTGATGAAAAAACTGTTGGCGAAGAACTCACCGGTCAGTTTGCTGACCGCATAAGACCAGCGCGCTTCACCGACGGTCAACTCCGGTTTGAGCGCGTTCTCCGTGACTTTGTAGGCGTAGGCGCCGAAGACCTCGCTGGTGGAGAAATCGATCACGCACTCCAGCGAATGGGTCGCTTCCAGACAGGTGCGCAGCACGTTGTAGGTGCCGATAACGTTCACTTCCATCGTCGTTACCGGATCACGCAGCACCGAATCAACACCGGCAATAGCAGCGGCATGAATAACGACATTGGCGCTGTTGACCGATGCCTTGAGCAGGGGCAGGTCACGAATGTCCCCCTTCACCAAGTGGACATTCTCATGTTGCAGCAGCCACGGCTTTTGCTGAAGCGAATTGCGTGTGAAGTTGTCAAAGATAATGATCCGGTTTTGGTCAACAAGCCGCTCAACTAAAGCGGAACCGATAAAACCAGCGCCGCCGGTGATGAAGATCGTTTTGTCCTTGATTTCCGGCATCCAATCTATCCCCTAAGTTTTCGCCTTTGCCGGCACGCCATAAACCAGTGTCGATTCCGGCACATCCCGCACCACGCATGAGGACATACCGGTGACAGCGTTGTTGCCGATCGTAAGACCATCTTTCAAATCGGTCGAGGGCGCCAGCCATGAGTTGTCGCCAATGACGGTGCTTCCCCCTATCATCACATTGGCAATCACCCGTACCTGACGGCCGATCCGCACATTGTGCGCCACATGTACGAGGTTGTCGATGCAGGCGCCCTGTTTGATTACCGTGTCACCAAGCACACCCCGATCGACACAGGTGCCGGAACCGATGCGGACATCATCCTCGATAATCACGCCGCCGATATGAGGAAAATGCAGCAGCCGTCCCTTTTCATCCAGCATATTGCCGAATCCCTGGCCACCAATTACCGCCGCCGGTTTAATAACCACGTTACTGCCGATGCGTGTGTTGCTGTAGATGTAAATGTTGCCGACCAGCCTGACATTATCACCGAAAGTGCAGCCTTCTTCAATATGGACACCGGGTCCGACATAGCATCCCCGCGGCGGTTTGACAAAAGTCGGGGTCGTCTCAACCACGAAATCCCACATCAACTTGACAAACTCAAGGCGAGGATTGTCGACAAAACAGATTAGCTGGCCGGGCCTGACCTGCACCTCCGCACGCAGGGACTTATCGGTCAGTACCAGTGATGCGCCTGATTGCAGGATTGTCGCCACAATCTCTGTCGGTGTCAGGCGTTTGCCGGTGACACAAAATGAAATCGAACCCTCATCGGCGTCGTTGTTGCCATATCCAGCAGGAAATCTCCCTTTGATTTCAACCAGTCGGGAATCTCAAGCGGATGTATTGTCA
>JAGLUH010000452.1 GCA_023134875.1 Candidatus Zixiibacteriota bacterium | reverse complement strand
CAAACTCGCTGATCTTGGGAATATTGGAACGTAAGGGAAGAATCTTGGCGCCTGCCGGCATGATATGGTCGGTGGTGATATTATCTTCAAGTTTCAGAAGTGCCTTGCTGACCAGCTTCTCCGGCAGCGGTTCACGAGTCGGACAGGGAGCGATATTGGGACCGCGGACAATTTCGACCGAATTACCATCTTCCGGCGGGATGATGATCGAGCGATCATCGATGTAGTACTGCTTTGGTATCTCAATTGCCGGCTCTTCACCCAGCTCACGCGGATCCGTGATCTCGCCTTTGAGCGCGGTAGCGGCGCAGGTTTCCGGCGAGGCGAGATAGATTAGAGCATCCTTGGTGCCGGAACGTCCGACGAAGTTGCGGTTGAATGACCTGACCGACACCGCTGCCGACGGCGGCGACTGCCCCATGCCGATACAGGGGCCGCAGGCTGATTCCAGAATACGGGCGCCGGCGGCAATGATCTCACCCAGCGCACTCGAATCGGCGATCATCTTGTAAACCTGCTTAGACCCCGGCGTTACCGTCAGGCTCAAGTCTGGGTGCACCTGCTTGCCCTTGAGAATCTTTGCGGTGATCTCCAAATCGTGAAGCGATGAATTGGTGCAGGAACCGATACAGACCTGTTGCGCCCTGGTGCCCGCAATCTCCTTCACCGGCACAACGGCATCGGGCGAATGAGGTTTGGCGATCATTGGTTCCAGCTTCTTCAGATCGATCTCGACTACTTTATCATACTCCGCCCCGTCATCGGCCGCCAACGGCCGGTAAGCATCGGCACGCTGCTGTGCCTTCAGGAAATCCTCTGTCTTCTCATCAGAGGGGAATATCGAGGTCGTCGCACCCAGTTCCGCGCCCATATTGGTTATCGTGGCGCGCTGCGTGAGAGTCAGCGATTTGACCCCTTCCCCGAAGTACTCGATGATGTTGCCGACACCGCCCTTGACGCTCAGGATACGCAGGACTTCCAGGATTACATCTTTACCGGTCACCCACGGTTGCAGCTTTCCGGTCAGGTGGATGCCCACCACCCGCGGACAAGGCAGGTAGAATGCGCCGCCACCCATAGCGACGGCGACATCGAGACCGCCCGCGCCCATCGCAATCATACCCAGAGCGCCGCCGGTGGGAGTGTGTGAATCGGAACCAAGCAGCGTAAGGCCAGGGGCGCCGAAACGTTCCAGATGTACCTGGTGGCAGATGCCGTTGCCGGGCCTGGAGAAATAGACGCCGTATTTGGCCGCTACACTTTGCAGGTAGCGATGATCGTCGGCGTTTTCAAATCCTGATTGCAGGGTGTTGTGATCGACATAGGAGACCGAAAGCTTGGTTTTTACTGATTTGAGGCCGAGCGCTTCGAACTGAAGATAGGCCATTGTGCCGGTAGCATCCTGGGTAAGGGTCTGATCAATACGAATACCGATTTCGGTTCCGGCCTTGAGTTGGCCGTCAACTAAGTGATCTTTCAATATCTTATAGGTTAAAGTATCCGCCATTCTATTCCTCCTTCAAGGCTGTTTCAATCGGAACCTTTTAACTAATACACAAGAGCAACATCGGTCAACCGCTTTTTCGGGAGGACTTGGGAAACGGAAGCTAAAAGGCTTGTTGAAAAACTCATTACGAGTCCGGCGGTTGCCTGTCAAAGCCAGGCCTTTGACTGGCTGGACTCGCGATGTCGTGCGCGGCAGGCCTCCGGAGGTTGTCCCAAAAGGTTGTTGCGTATGGTGTGTTGCAGTAGGAACAGAGTTGAGAGAGAAATCTAACAATAAGGTGCTGGATTAAACTTGTAGGGGTACGCCGTGGCGTACCCAATGGGCACGCGGCAGCGTGCCCCTACTCGGAAGACATATCTATAGGAATTATTCTCGGTCACTTTTGGGACAACCTCTCCCGGCCTGCCCGTTAATTGTAAGGGAGGGGCAGACGCGGACCTCTGCCGCCCACTTATTCGCGTCCAGTCAACCGCGCACGGATATCGCACTGAAACCCTCTTTAAGTCCGCTGATCCGATTACCCTGAAACCGATTCCGGCACTGTGCCACATGCGCATCGAGCCCGGAGACAAATCACTCGCCGATCTCATTCAATTCATGGGAACAGGTCTCATCGTCGACGCCATTCAAGGGGCTCACAGCGGCAACATCCCGAATGGTGACTACTCAGTTGGGATTGCTTCAGGCTTCTACGTCGAAAATGGTGAGATCATCGGTCGCGTCAAAGATGCGATGATTGCGGGTAACATCTATGATTCCTTAAACCGCGTCATAGCGGTCGGAGATACGCTGTATCCTTGCCACGCTTCATGGGCGCCGGCAATCCTGTTCGATCAGGTGAGCGTCGCGTCCTACGGCTGAGTAGTCGACTGTCATTGCTTGTTGACAAGCATCAACCCTGCAGGAAATCACATCTGAGAGTATAGAGCTTCGCCGGCGGGCCAAAACCATGTGCAAAGTATCAGCTTGCATTATTTGTAGGTTCTCAGGTGGTCCGGCTGCCGCCGGAGCGATCACAAAACCCAACATATCCTGTAAGAAATAGTCTCAGAAGTTACTGCTCTTCTTCAATCTCGCTCTTGCAGTTAAGATACAGATAGGTCTGAAGTATCTTGACAAAACCAGAGAAATCCTTGCCCTCGTTTTCTGGCTTATTGCGAATTCGTGTAATCGCATTTAATTTGGAATCGATTTCATCCAGGAAGTAAAGAGCAAACGCCTCCTCGAAGCAGGGTTCCACCGGCACCGAAAACTCCTTCTTGCCCTGGTGCGACAGGATCATGTGGAGCAGCTTTTTGACATTCTCATCTTCGGCGATCTCCAGCTCGACAGCTTTCGCTTTGACCAGTTCATAACCCATGACAATATGGCCGTAAAGGCGACCGGCGACGGAATAGGAAAGAGTACTGCTCACTTCCAGTTCATTGATCTTGCCGACATCATGCAGCAGCGCGCCGGCGACCATGAGGGAACGGTCAAGGAAAGTGTAATGTTCACACAGCAGGGCCGCCGCCGTCGCCATCGACAGTGAATGTTCCGCCAGTCCGCCCACGTAGGGGTGATGCCAGGTGGTCCCTCCCGGCGCAAGGAAATAAAGCGGCTTGATCTCTTCATCGAAGATGACTGCCAACGTCAGACGTTTGATCTCCTGGTCGCTGATCGATTCAATCAACTTGGAGATACCCACCTCCAGTTGCTCGGTCGGCATCGAACTGACAGGCAGGAAATCGGCCGCCTCATACTCGTCGCTGTTGGCGGCGCGAATCTTCTCAACCTGAACCTGGGGCCTGCCCTGATACAGACTCATTAAGCCCTTAACCTTGACCACGGCGGCATCCTTGATGGCAGGGTAGACGGCCTTGGCCTCGTCATCCCACATGATACCAGCCATCCTACCACTGGAATCGGCCAATTCCAGTTTCAGCCTGACACCATTGCTGTGAGGAATCAGCTCGCAGGTGCGCAGCGCGTAATACCCCAGCAGGTTGTCTCCGATTTTGATTTCAGCAAGCTTCACCACTTCACAATTTGCACTTGGCAACGGCATTGTCAAGGTTTTTGCTTGCAAAGGGGCGTGCCGGTATAGTAGCTTTCAGGCGTGTTAATCTTGTCGCGCTATATACTGAAAGAGCATATCGGCCCCTTTATTTTCGCCTTTTTCATCGTTACCTTTGTTCTGATTATCGATTTTATTCCGCAGGTAGTGGAGCTTATTGTCGGTCGCGACCTTTCCACCTGGACGGTATTGAAGTACTTCGTGCTGAACCTGGCCTGGATGCTGGCGTTGTCGGTGCCGATGGCGGTGCTGGTCAGTACCTTGATGGCGTTCGGCCGCCTGACCGCCGACAACGAGATCCTGGGGATAAAAAGCTCCGGTGTTAATATGCTGCGGCTGATGCTGCCGGTGATATTCGTCGCCAGCCTGCTGGGTGTCGGCCTGATCTGGTTCAACAATAACGTCCTGCCCGACGCCAACCATGCCGCTTCCAATCTCAAGGGTGATATCAAGCGCACGCGACCTACTATTGAACTAAAAAGCGGAGTCTTCATTGACTATATTCCCGGCTATATAATCCTGATCGACAAGGTTGACCACGAGACATCCTCCCTGAAAGGCGTGATTATCTACGACCAGAAGAACCAAAAGGTAGCAAAGACAATAACCGCTGACAGCGGCCGGGTGGAATTCTCGGCCCAGGGGCAATACATCACCTTCCACCTGCTTAACGGCCAGGTGCACGAACAGGACTTGACCAGGGAGTCCTCCTATCGTCTCTTGGCTTTCGAGTCGCAGACCTTCCTGGTGCAGAATCTGGGCACCCGCCTCGAGGAGACCGACCATAGCTATCGGGGCGACCGAGAAATGTCGACGGCGCAACTGGCGCGAAAAACCGGAGCCTGGAGCAACGAAATTCGCAATTACCAGAAAATGATTATCGAGGAGACCGATTCTGCGATAAATACAATCCTGGCGCCGCGCGACAAGGCGGAGCGGCTGAAAACCACCGATCCGAAGTATATTCAACAAGCGGCGCTCGGTAAGGCCGCGAAAATGCACAATGATGTCTTCCGGCTGTTGCGCACCAGGAAAGGTCAGATCCACAGCAACGAACGGCTGGTGAGTAAGTATGGCGTTGAGATACATAAGAAATATTCTCTGCCGGCGGCGTGTTTGGCTTTTGTGCTGATCGGCGCGCCGCTGGGTGTGATGGGACGCAAAAGGGGAATGGCCATATCGGTCGGTGTATCAATCGCGCTGTTTACGGTCTACTGGGCTTTCCTGATCGGCGGCGAACAACTGGCGGATCGCCTGATCCTGCCCCCCTGGGTCGCCATGTGGATAGCCAACGTGCTGATGGTTTCGATCGGTCTGCTGCTGCTCTACAAGGTCAAGAATGAAAAACCGATCGGCGTACTCCTGGCGCACCTTTTCTGGCGGAGAAAGTAGTAAATGGGAATTCTCCACCGCTATCTTCTCAGGCGATTCTTTCTCACTTTCCTGGTATCACTCTTCTGCTTTGTTCTGATCTTTGACCTGGTCAACTTAGTTGAGCATATCGGCCGCTACCTGGAATCGGACGCGACGGTTGTCGACATCATCATGTACTATATCTACTTCACTCCATTCATCGTTGTCCTGACCTGCCCGATCGCCACATTGCTGGCAGCGATCTTCTCGGTCGGACTGCTGGCGCGGACAAATGAACT
>JAGLUH010000451.1 GCA_023134875.1 Candidatus Zixiibacteriota bacterium | reverse complement strand
GCCTTGACAATAGTCGGTTCGACATAGAAACCGGCGCGGTCGATGGTCTTGCCGCCATAGAGAATTTCCCCGCCCGTTTTCTTGATCGTTTCCAGAGCCTTCATCATAATGTCGACCGCCGCCTTGTTGATCAGCGGTCCCATGAGGGTGCTTTCATCCAACGGGTCGCCGATACGAACCTGCTTGTAGGCCTTGACCAGCTTGTCGGTGAACTCCTTGAAGATGCTCTTGTGCAGGATAACCCGACGGGTAGAGGTGCAGCGTTCGCCGGCGGTACCAACAGCGCCAAAAAGGACAGCGCGGACCGCCATGTCAACATCGGCGGTTTCATCGACGATGATGCCGTTGTTACCGCCCAGTTCGAGGATGGTGCGCCCCAATCGTTCGCCGATAACCTTGCCGATGCGGTAGCCCATTTCGCAGGAACCGGTGGCGGATACCAGAGGGATACGTTTGTCATTGATCAGCTTCTCGCCGATGACCGAACCGCGCCCGATGACCAGGTTGAAGATGCCGGTCAGGTTGTGCGCTTTCATCACGTCGTTGCAGACATTCTGGACAGCGATGCCGGTCAGGGGTGATTCCGAGGAAGGCTTCCACAAGGTAACATCCCCGCAAACGGCGGCAATAGCGGCGTTCCACGCCCACACGGCAACCGGAAAGTTGAAAGCTGATATCACGCCGATGACACCCAGTGGATGCCATTGTTCATACATCCGATGCTGGGGGCGTTCCGAGTGCATAGTCAAGCCGTAGAGCTGGCGGGAAAGCCCAAGCGAGAAGTCGCAAATATCAATCATTTCCTGGACTTCACCCCAACCTTCATGGACGATTTTACCCATCTCGAGGCTTACCAGCTTGCCGAGCGCATCTTTCTTGGCGCGCAGGGCTTCGCCCACGTCGCGGACGATGAGGCCGCGCTGGGGAGCGGGCACCATGCGCCACTCTTTGAACGCTTCCGTTGCCGCTGCCATCACCTGCTCGTAATCCTCAGGAGAAGCCTGCGCCACCTGGGCGATTTCTTCACCGGTAGCGGGATTAAACGAGGTGATCAAGTCTCTGCCTGCGGTGGCAGTCCAGGTACCAGGGCCGCTGCAAGCGCCCGGGTTTATCTTCTCAATACCGAGTTCTTTCAAGAAATCCATCGAATCATTTCTCCTGTTTTTCTTTAGTGTCTATCCCAAAGCAGTCCTGTTCGACCATACTCCCAAAATAACGACCGTCATACTATTTGTCGGAACTAAACAAGTCAAGAAAATCTCGAAGATATTCTCCAGGATTTATTCAATAAGTTACCGGCAGGCGGGGAAAGACTGTCCCGAAAGTCTGGTTGAAGATCATCGAGGCGGAATGTCAGATTGAATCTCGACTATCTCAGTTGAGTCAGATCTCTCATTACAGTTTTACGAGCTCGACTCGCCGATTGTTCGCCTTGCCCTCGGGTGAGTTGTTCGTGTCAATCGGTTTTGACTCTCCCCAGCCCTTGGCTTCAAGGCGCTCGCCCGCGATGCCGTACTCATTGATGAGGTAACTTCTGACAGATTCGGCTCGTCTCTGCGACAGGTTCATGTTGTAGTCATCGGCGCCGTCGCTGTCGGTATGGCCTTCTATCAACAGCCTCAACTCGGGATCATCAGTAAGGAGATTGCCGATGTTCTTCAGAGTCTTGTACGATTCGCCCTTGATCTTATGCGAACCTGAACTAAAGAGAATGCCGTGCGTAACGATCTTACCTGTTTCATCAAGCTGCTCTCTCAAGCTCTTGCCGCCTTCGGCAAATCGAAATCCCCTGAACAGGGTCGGGCTCTTG
>JAGLUH010000450.1 GCA_023134875.1 Candidatus Zixiibacteriota bacterium | reverse complement strand
ATCCTCGATGACCAGAATTATGCCTTCGCCAGCTTTCTTCATGTTATTTTTTCTGCGGGAGATTCAAAGTGAACCTGGTCCCTTTTCCTGCTTCACTATCGACAATAATCGTGCCATTCATCTCGTCAACAATGTTCTTCACGATGGCCAGTCCCAGACCATAGCCCTTGTCCTGCGTGGTAAAGTACGGATCAAAAATGTTCTCAAGGTCTGCTTCCGGAATGCCTTTACCGTTATCAGCCACTGCTACACTCACGACACCGTCCCGGCTTTCAATGCAGACATCGATGGTGCCTTTTTCATCTACAGCCTCCAGACTGTTCTTCAATAAATTTAAAAAGACTCTCCTGAGCTTGGATTCATCACCAAGAACCATACCCTCCCCTGATAAGCGATAGCTCACCTCCTTTTGTCTCATCTCCGGTTGGAGGAGCCGGTGAATGTCTTTGAAGATCGCTTCCACTGCCAGCGACTCCAGCTGACTTTTAAGCGGCCTGGCATAGTCGAGATATACCAGTACGATCTGCTTCAAGTGATGCAATTCTTTTATAACCTTATTGAGGTAGGATTGAGGCTCGGCCGAAGCATTTTCAGGCAATCTCCGGGATAATTCCTCCTCTAAAAGCCCGGCATAAATCTCGATGCCGCCGAGCGGATTCTTTATTTCATGAGCGATGCCTGACAGGATCTGTTTCATTGACTGCTCATTTTGCCTGATTTCGGCGTGCATCTCAGCCAGCGAGCGATTCAAGTCTCCAAACTCGTCCGTTCGTCCCAGATCCACTGTATTCGTATAGATATTCTTCTGTATTGACTGGGCATAAGCGGAAAGCTGCACGACCGGGCGGACCAGCGACCGTGAAAAGACGATGGCCAGACTGACGGCAACCACGATAGAGATGAGAACGATCCAGAAAATGCTCCCCGCGATCTGATCGATAATCGTCATGAATTCCGCACCACCCCATACAACCAGAATGGGATGCGAGTTCCTGCCCAAATTGATTGATGTGGCTGCGGCTTTGACATAATCGCCTTTGGATAATTGGTATATCTCGGACACGGCACTAATTGCGCTGTCCTCAACACCGGAAAAGGTCTGAAGAAGAACGGATATCCGGGGATGTTCCGATTTTCTAAGGCTCCATTTCGCCAGTTCCGCTCCTTGCTGCGAGTAAATCGCCAGCCCTTCAATTCCTTCCACTATGAAGGAAGCCAGCTCCTTTTCCAAGGCGAACCTGACAGCAGCTAGAGCCGGCTCCTTCGTAAGATTCAGTAGCAGGTCCCCGCTAAGATTTCTGGCGGCAAGCTCGGCTGTACTGCGAAGTCGTTTATCCAGTTCATTTTCCAATGCGCTGTGCGTGTACCAGTAGAGCGGTATTGACAGGGCCATAAAGGAGACGATAAGTATCCCTATGACGAGGGTAAGAATTCTAGGCCGGAGTTTCATTCAGTATGGATCGCTCATCTATAGACGGGAATGTATTTATCCTCATCTCTCCTGGTAAACAATGCTTGAAGAATAACTTAATTGGCCTCCACCGGTAATCAAAGAGGATATCGTACGGCATGACCATTTCGGGGTCGTCACTCGCAGCACCGCAGCAATAAAAAAGCCCCGCCCGGCACTAAACGCACCGGACGGGGCCGTATTGTCAGGCGTCTGGCCTGCGCGGTGCTACTTCAGGAACACCATCTTGTTGGTTTTGACAAACTCGGGGCCGGCCTCGAGCCGGTAGAAGTAGACCCCGGTAGACACCGCTGCGCCGCGTTGATCCCGGCCGTTCCAGACCGTCTGGTAGTAGCCCGCCGGCTGGCCCTCATTGACCAGGGTACGGACCACGTTGCCGGTCAGGTCATAGATCACCAGGCTCACC
>JAGLUH010000045.1 GCA_023134875.1 Candidatus Zixiibacteriota bacterium | reverse complement strand
GTATGTCTCCGGATCGGTGGAGATGCTGATACCGTACTCATTGGCGGTGCTGAGGGAAATCTCCGGCAGGAAATCATCGTCACTATTGGCCAGTGCGGTATCACCACCGGCCAGGGTGGCGCCCATCCAGTACTTGATCTCGGCCAGGTAGTTGTGGCCCGAGCCGTTCGGCCACTCACCGGAAGGATAACCATAGTGACCAAGACCGCCGACCAGGCCCCAGTTGGCAATCGTCGTGCGGATGTTACCCTTGTTGTGTTCGGCGATGTCCTGATACTCAGGCGGCGGTATCTGCACACTCTGACTGGCGGCGTAGAGAGCGGGAGCAACCGCAACCAGCCCCAGCGCCACCAGCAACATCAACGGCTTCAGTTTTCGTCTATTCATGACTTTTTGTCCTCCAATCTATTCTCAATTAGAACATCAATTCCAATCCCCAGTGAATACTGCGCGGCGGATCGTAGTTCTGCGGGTCATTGGCCATCAGACGATGCAGCCGGTTGACATCCTCTACGGTAGCCGGACCGTCAGGATCAAGCGTAAGATCGTAACGATAACCGTAATCATCCGGCTTACCGGTGCGCGAGTAGACATTGATCACATTGCGGCGGTTGAAGAGGTTATTCACTTCGACAAAAAGTCTCAGTTTGCTGGAACCAGACTGGGAGAGGCGAAAATCCTTGTCCACTCTCAGATCGACGCGATAAGTCGCCGGCATCCGCCCCTCGTTCAGGCCGCCGATCCGGTTGCCGTCGACATCAATCTTGCTGTAGGGCATACCGCTGCCATAGGAAAACAACATATTCGCTCCCCAGGCGGACGGCAGCCGCATCCCGAACAGTCGCGGATGCTCACCCTCGCGGAGGCGATAGTCGATATTTGCCGAGAGAGTGTGCCGCTGGTCGAAACCAAGCGGGTATTCCTCCACCGGCAGCACCGGCGCATCATCACCACTAGTATAGTAGTCATAGTAAAACTCGGTCGCGTCGGAGGAATTACCTTCCGCAATCATGTAGGAATAGGTAATCGTACCCGACAGACGGGAGCGGGGCATCCTGGTCAGAACCAGGTCAAGTCCTTTTACCGAACCCCAGTCGCCATTCTTATATTGCACGTATGAGCCGCCGGGGAAAACCACCTGCTTGGTGGAGACCAGGTTGGAAACATCCTTATAGTAGGTCGTGGCACTCAGGCGTGTATCCGTAGCAAGTCGGTGATTGACGCCGAATTCATATGATATCGTCTTCTCCGGCTCCAGGTCGGGATTGCCCACCAGCGGGAAACCGGTGGTCAGGTCAGCCTGCAGGTTCGTGAACATGTAGGGATAGTTTGGTACCTGGTAATAGTAACCGTAGTTGAAGTGGAAGACGGTATTCTCCGCCACCGGATGCGAAAAGCCGAGTCGGGGCGAGATATGCGATTTCGACTTCGACTTGAGGACCTGGGTCTTGCTGACGGGATCGTCCCAGAAATCATGCTCGGCATTGAGGTAATCAAACCGCAGACCGGCGTTGACTACCAGATAGCCCAGTTCAATCTTGTCCTGAAGGTAGGCCGCCGCATAGCTGGGACCGACATCATAGGTCTCGCCATAAGGTCTGACATTGAAGAACTGTTTGTTGTCCCAGATCAGTCGATTCTGCCGGAATTCGCCGCCGATCAATACCTGGTTGTACTTGTCCACCTGGGAGAGCAGGTCAAAAGCAGCCGATTTGTACGACGACTTTCGGTACAGATAGTACGGGTAAAAGAGGGTGTCGTTGACAAAACCGGTGTAGTAGTAGGTCGAGTCGGCGTAGTAGTTATCCTGAATATCACCGTTGTAGAGCCCATTTTCGTCAACCGAGTAACCAGGCCACTGATCCCAGTAAACATCGAACAGATGATCGGGCGCAAGCTTGGTGATGGTCTCGAAGTAGCCGAGCCTGACGGAAAACATGGTGCTGACCGACAACTGCCAGGTAGCTTCGCCGCCGATGCGGTAGGAATTGCTGGTAATCAAACCGGAGTTGTTAGGGGCAAAATCATAAGAATAACCGTTGACGTCGCGGTGCCGATAATGTTGCCGCTCAGCGTCATAGTAGTTACCGGAGAACTTTAGTTTCAGATTCTCAAGCGGCATCAGCACCAGCTTCGATATCGCCGAGTAGCTTTTCAGACGGTTGTGAGGGAAGTAGCCGCCGTTATGTCGATACTCCAGCGAGGAGAAGAAACTGGTGCGCTCGCGGTTGAGTAAAGGCAGCGGACCTGACAGGTTGAAAACGCCATAGTAGTTGTCGGTACGTTTGAGGTCGCCGAACTTGCCGGTTTCCACCGAATAAGGGGTTGTCATGCCGTCGGCGAGCTTGATCCCGCCGGAGTAAACATGCGATCCTTCCCGGGTCAGGGCGTTGACCACACCGGAAAGCGCCTCACCGTACTCTGCGGAGAAACCGCCACTGGAAAGACTGATTTCCTCCAGCGCTTCCGGGTTGATGCGAGTTCCCAGCAGTCCGTGGAACTGATCTTCAACCGGCATCCCGTCCAGATAATAAGTAACCTCACCATCACGACCACCACGCACATGCAGCAACCCCTCGCGGTCTTCCACGGTGCCGCTCATATTCAGGAGAATGTTATCTATGTCGCCGGAACGAGGCCGTACCGCGAGTTCCTCCCTGGTGATTATTTCCATCGAGCCGGTAAGGTCCTTCTGAATAAGCAGCCGTTCGGCTCTGACGGTAACTACCTGGTCAATTTCCACCGGCACCGATACCAGGTTGAACTCAATCGGCGTAGTCAGATCAAGCAGAACCTTGACCTGTGACCGTATCTCCGTCCGATAACCGATCAGGGAGACGGCCACTTCGTGGTTTCCTACCGGCAGGTTGATCAGGTAGAACTCACCATCAAAATCTGTTGCTGTCGCTACTGGCCTGCCCACAATCGATACCGTGGCGCCGGCAAGCGGTTCACCCGATTCCGCCGACCGGACAATGCCGGCAATCTTGCCGCCGGTACCGGCCTGCAACCCCGCGAAAAGAAAAATCAGCAATAGAAGCAAGGTAGTTGTCAGTAGTTTGTTGTTAACCAAAATTCCTCCTATTTTGATATTCCTCATATTCGTCATCTTTCCTCTGTTTCGAGATGA
>JAGLUH010000449.1 GCA_023134875.1 Candidatus Zixiibacteriota bacterium | reverse complement strand
CGATCCCCAACATCGAGTGCGATTGGCGTAGATAACTTCATTTCTTCGGCTTGTTGACGATATTTTTCAGCAGTCTCTTTGTCTCCTTCATTTTCGAATACTCGCGCCAACCCGAGTAAATTTCTTATCATTTCGTCCCTGCGACCCACTCGATTTGCTAACTCATGACCCATTATATATGAATCTTTTGCAAGGGGCAAGTTTCCAAGCTCTTCCGCGGCAGTCCCCTTCATTGAATATACTTTGGCCAGTCTTGAGCGATCTCCAATGGATTGGCTAAGTTCTTTAGATTTTCCTAAATGATTAATCGCTGTTTTAGGATCTTTCCGATATAATGCAGCAACCGCAATCCCATATTCTATTCCCGCAATCATTTCGATTTTTTGCCTGCCGTCAGACATTTCATTTGCAATAGTAATTGCCTTTTTCAATTCAGCTTCAGCTGTGTCGTAATCATGTGCTTCTACGTAAATTCCAGCCAAGTGCCTATGAGATTTTGCAATAAGGTATTTTTCATTTAATTTCTCAGCTAATTGCAAGCCATGCTCTATAAATTCTTTTCCTTCATCATACTGTTTGAGAGCAACTAAAGACCAACCAAGATCGTCAATTAGAATCTCCGCTTGTGCTAATTTGTTTTCAAGTCTAACTGCCGCTTCTTCTGCGATTTTTCCTAATTGAACTCGGTGATTTAATTTGCCTTCTATCCAAAGCGACCTGCTCAAATTCTCTCGATGCCGTATTATAGTCTCATATTTTCCATTTGCTTTCAAACGCAGAAGCTCTTGTATAAGAACATCTGGCAGCGTCTTTGAAGAGTCAATGACCACTATGGATTTTTTCGAATATAGCACAAGCTCAACTGCGAGCCATACGGTTAGGGATATCGTGATGTATAACGGTACGCCTAGGTCATTATTTTTTAGTGGTGACCACCCAAAGTAATCAGCAGTACCAATTATTGCTGCTATACCTAAAGCAATTCCTATGACCCTTCCAAGTACTTTGAATACTGCTTTTAGTGCTGATCTACCACTGCTGGGATTATTTTCTTCCATATTTTTACGCTCCCTGCAAGGCTGATTCAATTATTGATTGATTAACGCATCTCTTAAAAGAGTATATTGTTATGCTTTAGGAAAATCAAGGTTGGTTTCCAAAAACTTCTTCAAATTCAATATTCTTAATTATTGCTGAATCTGGCAATTGTCAGATGTATTAGCCGGTAGCCCGCCAAGAGCCGCAGGCGTCTGGTGGGTTTACAGTTATCACTTTTTCCCATCATGTTCATGTAGTGCTGTCAGCCACCACGACGGGAACCGCTATCCTCTCGTGTAATGAAGTTCCCCCACAAAGACGAGACCTCTGAAGTTGGTGAACCTAAAAGGCCTATTTTGGTAGCGGGGGCCCGCTCTTCGGTTTTTTGGAGAAAGCTGGAATTTGAGATAGAAGTCTAACGTCAGCATACTATCCTTGTGTTAAGAGTATGTAAATCAACTCATTGGAGTTGGCCTAATAGGGCAAGTCCAGTTGCATAACTAACCTAAGAAGTGGCACAGCTTTCGGGGGCAACTCATTGCTATAGCCAAGTAACTTGCCGGTTGGATTGCTTCTGGTATCAGTGGTCAGTATGCGAGCGAGCTGTGTGGCCGTTTGGTGTTGTAGTGTTGGTTCTATGCCAACCTGCTCTCCTTCCCGGACCAGCGCTATAACTCAAAAACTGGACCGATTTAATGAGGGCAGGTCATGAGCGTATACCTCACGTGCCATCTTGACCAATTCCCAGTAGGGTGGCGTATAGCCATTGGTGTGCTCGAACTCCGCAACTCTCACCGAAAGCTCTGTTTTGGCAAGTTGGTGCTGTTTCCCAAGCCACTGGTGTTGCAGGGCCGCGGTGGGACTCATGCCCTCGGGGATCAGGCCGACCTCACCGAACAGATTGAGCACTACACTGTACAATTTGACGACTCTTGCAACTGGCAGCATGAACCAGGAATACTCTAAACGATCGCCCCGCCGGGCACCTTCGAGCATGACATCGACAATGGCATTATCCAGATGATCCTGCCGCAGAGCCTCAGAATCGCGCCACTCCGCCACAACCCGCAGTTGCGGATCATACTCCAGATCAGAGGGTTCTTGGGTGGTGAAGTACCTGACGCCAAAGGCAGATAGCCATGATCTCAAACCGGGCTCGGAGATATGAGACGCCTTACGCCAAAGGTCGACGCCGAATTGTTCGTAAGCCGCTGAAACCACTTCCGAACAGAAAAGCAGCGAATGATCCTCGGTATCCATGGCGAAATCATAGGGCGTGTGTCGCGACTTCGCTTGCCCCAGTGCATAGCTCGCCACACGATGGGGCAAGAGAGGGTCGGCATTCAATTCTGGCAAGTCGGCGCGCGGACGCAAGACCATGATCCTGAGTTTGGTATCGTTAAGGTAGTCTTCGATAGTCGATACGGTCACTCCACATTCGATATGGGCTTCGATAATTGAGATCACGCCGGTCGCATCGTCAATGTGAACCAGAGCACTGTGGGAGAAGTTGCCGGGGTAGTTGCTGCCACGGGCAATCAGCGCCGAGGTCGGTGCGCCACCGCGGGAGATCAGAATATCCCCGCTGTGGATTTCCACACCATAGGCTACAGCCGCGGGCGTCTGTGATGGCTCCTCGCTCTCCACAGCCAGCTCCGCGATTGACCCAGCCGCTGCTTGTAGCATTGCTTCTTCGACAGCGGTGCGTCCTCCATAGAGAAGCTTATAGAGACAATCAACCGCCGCAGGCGATTGCAGATCCCACCGAAGCGATTGATCCTTGATCGACCTTCTGAGATTGCCGAAAGCCCGCAGATATTCCGGGAGTCCTTGCGGGCAGGCAGCTACGAGAATGCCCGTTTCGAAGAAAGCGGCTTCGAGTTGGGTGAACACCGCTGCCGTAGGATCCAGACTGACCTGATCGACCGCGCGGACCAAACTGTCAAGCTCCAACAGACCCTTATTGAGAGAATCGCTAAGGTCATCACAGCCAATTCGTCGAGCTTGCCGAAATCTGTCTTCCAGCACTGACCAGTAGTCATCCTGGCCCCAAACAAAAGGTGTTCGCACTCCCATCGCTGGCGTCGGCGGCGCGGGGGCCGGAATGAGCAGGACAAGATAGAGAATGACAAGTAGGATTGGTGGCAATGCCAGTCGTCTGATCCACTTACTGCTCATTCTTGAAGCACTCAGTCACCATTTGCGGTACCACGAGTTGGTAGCCCACCTCAGCGAAGTGCCAGGTGGGTTTATGTGAGCGCAACTGCGATTCGGCTTCTTATGCCTTCGATGTGCGACCAACGAGTAGGTTATAGAGCCACGCGAAGATTGCACCCACAATTAACCCGTCGACCAGAGCCCAAACGAAACCAATAACACTACCGAGCGGGCTTATGCAATAACCAAGATAAATACGTCCTATAAGAGTACACTCTCCCGTGGCGCCCTCGAAGATAATTATCCACCAGGTCATGGCGAAAAGAGCGAATCCACACACCAGCGCACACGCAAGCGCAAAAGCCTTGACATTTAACCGCATTTTTTTCACTCCTTGTGTGTATTTCTCAATTGTACGTCGACGGATGCATTTCCACGGTGGCAGCAAAAAGCTACGGGACTTTATTATCGGAGCAAGCATTTTCTTGCGTTGTTGTCCTGTGGCCTGATCCTCATTCTGATGCGCGTTGTCTCGCAACCAGCGGGGGGCACTATTTGCTAAAGTGGTAAATGTCGCTCCGGAGCACAGCAGATGATTTTATCGCTACTAGAAAGATAGCCCTTCTTAATTAGGTCCATGCCTAACGATTGTTGAACTCTTGCGTCACTGGGAACTTGTTCTTGGCCGCGCAGTCGAAACCCTAGAAAGTCCCCCAGGGATAGTCATACCGATATACACAGTAGTAGCCGGAGGATGGCGAAGATGAAAGCTCAACAGTAAATTGTAATAGCTCGTAATCAC
The DNA here is from genome assembly GCA_023134875.1 of Candidatus Zixiibacteriota bacterium. Taxonomy (GTDB): domain Bacteria; phylum Zixibacteria; class MSB-5A5; order CAIYYT01; family CAIYYT01; genus JAGLUH01. The sequence goes on along the minus strand of JAGLUH010000449.1, from coordinate 4,733 downwards.
CACAGAGACACAATTCCACCACTTCTATTGTGTATTCTCCCGGAGGTAGATAGTGGATTTCAATGTCCAAATCGACAAGGCAAAGGCAGGGGCAGGGTCCCATGGTATCCCAGGTTTCACTCTCGACTATTGTGATGGTATTGCCCAGAACGCTGATATCGGCAAAAATCTCCAGGGGACAACAATTGAAGCACGCATTGATATGTTTGAGCAGCAGAACACTTTCACCATCGTACTGATACTCTATGCAATCGAGGTATGGTGATGTGTTGTCACCAGCGCTTCCCCTCGGCTCAGCACATGGAGTCGGCCCGCCGTCGAAGATGTAGCTAATTAGATAGACTACATCGGAGATATTGACGAGGCCGTCCACGTCACAGTCGCCTGTCCAGAGGGGGTCTGGCGTCGGCCCGCCACCGAAGATATAGGAAATCAGATACACCGCGTCGGCAATGTTGACATTACCGCTAAGATCGACATCGCCACACAGGTTCTCAAATGTCTTGCAGCCGGGAAAACTGACTACTGTCCCTGACGCAGGTTCTGCGGACAAGGCCAGAGAAGACAGCAAGGCAAACGAGAACGAAGCTATCAAAACCAAATGCTTTAACATCATTCCCCCACGGCTATTGTTATTCTAAAACCCTCTTTGGGAGTCAGGACTTAGGCAGTTACCTGCTCCCTCAACATACCTGAATGTGTTAGTAAAATATGTCAGGACAGAAGCTTTGTCAAGACAAAAACCCACGTTTACACGTTGGAGTGTACGAGTTGACAACGCTGTTCGAGTCCATATCCGCAGCACCAATCCCATTGAATCGACCTTCGTCACCCGGCGCAGCCGGGCACCGCACCCGACAGACCAAAGGGTGCGGATCGAGACTGGCAATCCTGACGATGGTCTTCAGGCTCGCTCGCCAGGCGGAGAAACACTGGCGCAGGATCAATGGACACAAACTTATCGAAATGGTCATCAAAGGTGTCAGATATGTAGACGGAGAAGGGGGGAAAGCTACCTGACTAATCATCTTGAATCCCTTCAGCGATCAGAAACTACAGAAGCTGAGTCCTTAGCAACCAGCCCTTCGTAAAGGAGTCAACAAGAAAACCCGACCCCAGGTGTTGCAACCTGGTGGTCGGGCGTTATGGTCGATTGGTTTACCTAAACCTACACGTGATCAGCAGTCAGCACAGGGTTCAGGTCCCCCCGCAAAGATATAATCGATCAGATAGACAACGTCGGCGATGTTCACATAGCCGTCACAATTAACATCGGCGGCGACGTCGATAACTGGCGGCGGGCCACCAGCGAAGATGTACTCGAGCAGATAGACAACATCGGTGATATTCACCAACCCATCACCATTGACATCACCACAAACAATCCCGTTGAATTCCGCATTATCTTCGTCGTACAACATGCCCGGATCGGTGGCTCTGAAAGTGATCACTTCCACGCCAAACCAATCAGGCGTAGGTGTCTCAATTGTGGCAACGCGGTTTACGTCGATAGTTACGATCAGGTCGATATTACCGGAGTAGGTCCAGGTGATCTCTTCATCCGGATTGTCGATATCGTTAACATAGTCATCGAGATAGATTGGTTCAAACGTTCCCGCGCTGCCAAGCGTCTGGTCAGGAATGTCGCCAACTACCGGCGGGTCGTTCACCGCTGTCACTGTGAAAGTGGCGGCGTCGAAGTCGGTCGCCCCGGCCGTATCGGTGGCAGTAAAAGTGATCGTCTCTGCACCCCACCAGTCGGGATTAGGAATCGAGATTGTCGCTACCCGATTAGCATCAATGGAAACGGCAAGGTCGGTATTGCCGGAATAGGTCCAGTCGATATCCTCATCAGGACTGTCGACATCATAAACGTAGTTATCAAGACTGATGGTCGCAAAGCTGCTGCCTTCGGGAATCGTCTGGTCGGGGATGTCACCGACTACCGGCGGATCGTTGACCGGCGTCACCGTAAAGGTGGCTGCATCGCTGTCGAAAAGATCGCCCGGATCGGTAGCCCGGAAGATGATAGTCTCACCGCCGAACCAATCGGGATTGGGAATGCCGATAGTCACCACGTTTTCGCCGTCAATGGCGACAGTCAATTCGTTGTTGCCGGAGTAAGTCCAGATGATCTCTGAAAGGTCATTGTCTACATCAGTGACATAGTCGTCAAGATCGAAAGTAGCAAAGCTGCCACCTTCGGCGATTGTCTGATCGGGGATATCGCCGACCTCGGGTTGATCATTGACCGGCGTAACCGTAATTGTCACTGTAGCAGTGTTTGATTCCACTTTAGTGCCGTCGTCAACCTTGAAGGTGATTGTATCGGGGCCGAAATAGTTGAGGTTGGGATTGTAGGTGAATTGACCGCTAAGGGGATTGAAGCTAGTGAGTTGTCCATGGAAAGGTCCCGATTGGATGATGTAAGTCAACGGATCATTATCAACGTCATGCGCCGGCAACGTCTCGGTCATCGGTGTATCCTCGGGAGTTGTGACCGCCGTATCGCGCGCTACCGGCGGATCGTTGATCGGTGTCACCGTGAAGCTGGCCGCATCGTTGTCGAAAAGGCCGCCCGGATCGGTGGCCTTGAAGGTTATGGTCTCCACTCCAAACCAGTCGGCATGTGGAATCACGATCGTCGCCACCCGGTTGACGATCGATACCCCAAGGTTGGTGTTACCTGAGTAGCTCCAATTCATTTCCGTGTCATCGTTGTCGATGTCATCGACATAGTCGTCAAGGTTGATGGTAGTAAAGCTGCCACCCTCGGCAATTGACTGATTCGGTATGTCGCTGACTACTGGCGCGTCGTTCACCGCGGTTACATTAATAGTGACTGTACCGGTGTCCGACGTGCCCTTACTGTCTGAAATACTGTAGTCCATCTGATCAGGGCCATAGTAGTCATTATCAGGGTCATAGGTGTAGTCGCCGGTAGTGGGATTGAACGAAGTGATTGTCCCGTGTGAGGGACCGCCGGTTAGAATCGCCCAGGTCAGAGGTTGGAGATCGACATCATAGCCCGGCAACGTGGAGATCAGGTCAACATCTTCAGGCGTCGATACCGTGGTGTCAGGTGCCACCGGATCATCTGGCACATTCGTAACAGTGAAAGTGGCCGGATCGGAGTCCCAAAGCCCTCCCGGATCCGTGGCTTTGAAGGTTATCGTTTCCACCCCAAACCAGTCGATGTGAGGAATGTTGATTGTCGCCACTCGGTTGACGATCGATACCCCAAGGTCGGCGTTACCCGAGTAGCTCCAATTCATTTCCGTGTCATCGTTGTCGATGTCATCGACATAGTCGTCAAGGTTGATGGTAGTAAAACTGCCACCTTCCATAACCGATTGATCCGGAATACCGCTAACTACAGGCGGGTCGTTGACATTTATCACGGTGAAAGTGGCGGGGTCAGAATCCCACAGTGCGCCTGGATCGGTGGCTTTGAAGGTTATGGTTTCCACTCCAAACCAGTCGGGATTGGGGATAGAGATCGTCGCCACACGATTGACAATTGACACGCTGAGTTCAGTGTTGCCGGAGTAAGTCCAAACCATTTCATCATCGTTGTTGTCAATGTCGTTGACGTAATTATCGAGGTTGATGGTGGTAAAGCTTTGGCCCTCCTGAATAGTCTGATTTGGTATATCGGAGACTACCGGCGGATCGTTGACCGGCGTCATCGTAAACACTGCGTCATCGGAGTCCCAGAGCGCACCCGGATCAGTGGCGGTGAAGGTGATAGTCTCGGAATCGTACCAATCCTCGTTCGGTGTATCAATATGTGCCACCCGATTGCCGTCAATCCAGACAATTAACTCAACATTGCCGGAATAAGTCCAGTCAATATCCTGGTCGGGATCGCTTAAATCCTCAACATAATCGTCAAGGTTAATGGTGGCGAAACTGCCACCTTCAGCAAGAGTCTGATCCGGGATATCGCTGACCATAGGGGGATAACAGTCAGGAACATTGCCGATGTTTATATCGCCGGGGCCGCAATCATAGTAGTTAGGTGTAATCTCGCCGCCGGCCTGTGGGGCAAAAATGAATTGTCCGGCAGGAGGAACGAAAGAAGAATCGATGTCCACGCATTGCGGACTGGTCCCCACCGGTACCTGGAACCAGAGGACGCAAAGAAGACCGCTGTCCTGTGGTGGAATCGGGGCCATCCCGGTAAAGTCAGCCCAGCCTACCAAAACGAGGTTGAGTGTCGGTGCGAATGAAGGCATTGTCGTGTTATGGCTGCTCATCCAATATGAATTAGAGTAGTCAACGGAAGTGCACTCGATATCGTCGGAGTTGTAGTGAAAGCCCAGTGTCAAGCCCCCCAGCGGAACATCGTTGCTGTAGTAGATTGATATTCCCAGGGAGTCACCATCTACTACCGGATGCAAAACCGGACAATCGATAATGACCCGATTTTCTGCAAATAGGGGAGCCGCTGCGACCAGTGCGAACACCAAGGTGCATACTAGCGCCTTTCGCCGTGTGAAGGCAGAAACCTTCATGTTACCTCCTTCCGACGCCAAGCGTGACTCGATCAAGAAAAACAGTCGCCAATCCGCTGCCGACATTGCTGCCAGATCAAGACAATACCCAGCGCTTTAAGTTGTTACAAGATTACCTGTTTGCCTGCAAGCTCACTGAGCGAAACACGTTACGTGAGAACGAAGAGTCTGACTATCAGGATGCTGTGAACCCGCACAACAGGAATCACCAAGTAT
>JAGLUH010000448.1 GCA_023134875.1 Candidatus Zixiibacteriota bacterium | reverse complement strand
ATGCCGGGCAAGATCGTCAAGATCATGGTTGAGGTGGGCGATGAGGTCGACGAAAAGCAGCCGCTGGTGATTGTCGAAGCGATGAAAATGGAAAACCAGGTCAACTCTCGTGCCAAAGGCAGGGTAAAGGCCGTCAATTTTGCACCCGGCGATCAGGTCGACACCGAAAGCCCGATCATCGAACTGGAGTTGCCGGAATAAGCAGCGCTTCCGCTCATCAACGAAATGCTTAAGCAGCACGCACCAGCAGAAGAGGCTGATGCCTAAGTCAACAGGTAGTACGCCGAGCGCTTTTCAGCAGTTTCAATTTGAAACGCGGATCAAATTCCCTGCCTGGCGTGCAACACCCGCAGGAAGCCATTCTCAGGCGCCGCTGCCGGGGGTACTGGCGGCCGCAGCTTCTGCAGACATATACATATCGGGGGGGCTTGCGAAGCGAGGGATGCGATTTTGCTTTCAGCGATGCCCCTACCCGCTGAGCCTCGGCTCTGAAATCGGCATTGTGCTTCAGGTGAAGGATATGGATCATCTCATGTTTCAGCGTGTCTCCGATTTCGTCAGGGAATATCTCGTGGTATTTTCTACCGATCCTGATCAGCTTCCGCTCCGGCAGGTATGAACCGGCAGAGGTCATACGGTTGGAAAACTCGATGCTGACTTTCGGAAGCTTCCCCTTGTAATAAGTCCAGTTGTACACGTCAAACATGTGATGGAGTCGGTTGACATCGGGAAGTTCCGTTCGTGAGAGCTTGATTGCCTCCATTGGCACTGTTGCCTGCTGTCGCTGCACATGCTGCTGAATTTTAGTGTAAATCGTGGCTGGAGCCGGAGGGCATCGGTCGGCCAGCCGAAAAAGATCATAATTCAGAGCGGTCAGAGCTTTCTTCTGTTGCTTCGTCTTGCCCATAGGTAAAGAGCATCATAAACCTGGATGTATATACCTATCGGTTCTACCGCAAACAACATTAAATATGGCTTCGCGAGCGATTCGGTTGTATAGCAGTCAAAAAACCAATCTTGCCGACCTGTGTCTCGCAGTGGACGGGGAGAGGTTGTCCCAAAAAGTGCTATACTGTCGTCTCAACGCATCAGCGTTTACAATGACCAAGAGAATGGCAGGTGTTAAAGGGCGGTAATAGCCGGGCTCATGAAGGGGTTGAGAGACAGCTATATTGCCAATTATCGAAGGTACAAGTCTATAGGATAACCCAACTTCCACATAACCATAATACTGCTTTAACCTGCTGGATTAGGAAAAGAAACGATCCCGGTTAAAGCTTGAGTTGCACTTTCTTGCCGGCCTGGGAAACTGTTTGCGCATCCCCCAACTCAACCGCGAAAGAACCCAACTCCCACGGCGCAAGCTTAGCCGGAACGGCATTGCGTAGTAACTCATTAAGTCTCAGGGTGTTACCGGAGGATGGTTTTATCCCGTTTCAGTTGCACAAGGCCACGACCCTTTTTCTTGCAGCGGCATATCGATTGCAATATCAGTTCGTGGAAATATGCTGAGTTCATCGATGCCGCCCACAATTGGATCGGCGGAGAGCTCCTATAAAACAGAAAGGACGGTTTCCATGAGACACCTGCTAAAGTTCCCAATAATGTTGGCAATCCTGGCGTTTACTTTGCCGTCAGCGGCCTTAAGCCAGGCGTATTCAGGC
>JAGLUH010000447.1 GCA_023134875.1 Candidatus Zixiibacteriota bacterium | reverse complement strand
CTCATGGCATAAGGAGGAAACTTTTATGGACAAGAAGGTGCTATTTGTCGTGTATCAGGCGCCTGTAGGGTCGATCTGGGTGAATGAAGCGTTTCGATGTGCCTTTGGTATGTATGGAGAAGATATCGAACCGGCCGTCCTGTTAATGGATGCCGCCGTCATCACCCTCTCCGCCGACACGTGCCCAGAGTGTCTTGGCCTCCTTCCGGTGAAAATGGTCCAGAGATACGTGAAACGCTATGAAACGCCGGTCTATGCCGTCGAAGAAGACGTGAAACGGTTTCGAGTTGAGAACATTGACGCCGGATACAGAGCGCAAATGCTTGCGCAATCATCGCTGTCGGAGTTTTTCCATAGCTTTGACAGTGTGATCTTTATCTGAAAGGAGGGCCATATGGCGCTGATATTGGTCAAGTACGGAGTGCATCACCCAATTGAAAAAACCAAGCTCGAATGTGCAAATGAGCACGACCACGTGGTCTTGATTCAGGATGGTGTGTTTTGGGCGGTCATGGATGAGATTCAAGAGGTCAAGGGAAACGTCTATGCCCTCCGAGAGGACTTCTGTGCTCGCGGCTATCAAGAGGAATCTGCTCACGTGTCGCTGATCAGTTACCCGGAGCTTGTTGATATCATCGAAAAAGAAGAGAAAATGATTGGGTGAAGAACAGAGAGAGGCGAACATTCGGTTATGTTCGCCTCTCTACATAGAATACCATCGAATGGAGGCGACTATGTATGATGTGATTGTCATAGGAAGCGGGCCTGGCGGCTATGTTGCGGCGATTCGACTTGCCAAATTGGGCAAGTCCGTTGCCGTGATCGAAAAGGCGCAGACGGGCGGCACATGCACCAATGTCGGGTGCATTCCGACCAAAGCGATGCTGACCGCTTCTCATCTCTATACCGACATACAGAAAAAGGCAGCGAGATTCGGGATTACGGTCACAGAGTGCGAGTACAACCTCGCCGGAATCATGAAACATATGGGCAAAGTTGTTGCTGCTTCGCGAAAAGGCATCCAATTCCTGTTCAAAAAGAACGGGATCGACTACTATGAGGGTACAGCCGTAGTCCAGGATCGTGAGACCGTGAAAATCGAGGAAACCGGGAAGGAACTTCAAGGGCGCAATTTGGTGTTGGCGCACGGTTCTACACCGGTGGTGTTCCCGCCATTTTCGGATGTGGAAGGAATTTGGACGAGCGACGATGTCTTTCGGATGGATGCCATTCCGAAGGAACTCGTGATCGTTGGCGGCGGCGTAGTCGGCGTCGAGTTTTCTACGTTTTTTGCCGCACTGGGCACAAAAGTGCATCTGGTCGAGTTGCTCGATCACATTCTGCCCACTGAAGACCCTGATGTGGCCAAAGTGATTCGCAAGTCGTTAACCCGGCAAGGGGTTGACATCAAGGAAGGGCACAAAGTCAGCGCAGTGGCCAAGACCGCTGAGGGCTATGTCTGTACCATTGACGGCAAAGACGGCAGCCAGCACGAGGTAACGGCCGATTGTGTCCTGCTTGTAGTCGGTCGAAGGCCGGTCATTCCTGATGACGTCAAACAACTCGGCATTCAGATTGGGAGGGGTGTTGTCACTAACGATGCGATGCAAACCTCGATCGAGAACATCTATGCTGTCGGGGATATCCGGGCTCAGATCATGTTGGCTCATGTCGCTATGGCAGAAGGGATTGTGGCCGCGCATACGATTGCCGGTCAATCAAAGCACATGGAGTACTCGGCGACCCCATGGGTTATTTTCTCATCGCCGGAAATCGCCGCAACAGGGCTCAGAGAGCGGGAAGCAGATCCAGAAAAGGTAGAGGTGGCGAAATTTCCGTTGATGGCCAATGGCCGCGCCCGCACGATGCAAGAGCGCGACGGATTTGTGAAAATCCTGGCAGATAAGGCCACCCATGCTGTCCTGGGAATGACCATTGTATCGCCGAATGCCACCGATATGATCATGGAAGGCGTCCTGGCCGTGCGCTATGGACTGACGGTGGACCAACTGGTGGAAGCCATCCATCCGCATCCCACCCTGACCGAGACGGTCTTGGGAGCGCTGGAGGTTGCCGAAGGGATGCCCATTCATCTCTAACATGCAGAAGCACGCGAACAACGAGGAGGAAAAAGCATGAAGAAATATGCAGAAAACCACGAGTACGCAAGTGTCGAAGGCAAGATCGCTACTGTTGGGATTTCACAAGAGGCCGCCGATGACCTGGGAGACATCACGGAGGTCACGTTTCCTGAGGTGGGAAAAGAGGTAAAGAAAGGTGACAGTTTCTTGACTCTGGAATCAATCAAAGCCACGCAGGAGATCTACGCGCCCATGAGCGGCGTGATCATCGAAGTGAATACGGCGCTAGCCGACACCCCAGAACTGATCAACGACGACGCTGAAGGCGAAGGCTGGATCGTCAAGATAGAGATCAGCGATGCTGCAGAACTCGATGACCTCTTTGATGAGGATCCCTTTTAGAGCCAAGTGTTCCCCTGCGCCTGCTGATCATTCATAGAACAGAAGTCCTGAGACGGCCAAGCATGGTAGGCACCTCGTGCAAGAGTGTTGCCTGCTAGTTTGGCCGTTCTCGTTTAAGTATCTGCTGAATCTCTCCGGCATAAGCCGCGCTCTCCGGGTCGGCGGTGATGAGTTCGATCTCCTCGGGGCCATCCACGCCCAGACCCAACTCCACGGCGCGGGCGATCTGT
>JAGLUH010000446.1 GCA_023134875.1 Candidatus Zixiibacteriota bacterium | reverse complement strand
GATATCCGCCTTCTTCATAGCCAACGTAGCCGGGAGGTGCACCGATAAGCCTTGAGACTGCATGCTTCTCCATGTATTCCGACATATCGATCCGAATCAGCGCGTCAGCATTCTCGAACAGGAACTCAGCCAGCACCCGCGCTAATTCGGTCTTGCCGACACCAGTGGGCCCCAGGAAGATAAAGGAACCGATTGGCCGCAGGGGATCACCGATTCCGGCCCTGGCGCGACGGATCGCCTTAGCCAGGGCATCAATCGCTTCATCCTGCCCGATGATGCGCTTCTTCAACTCATCTTTCATCCGAAGCAGACGTTTCGATTCCTTTTCTTCGAGACGGAAAAGAGGAATGCCGGTGATCTTGGCCACGATCTCGGCGATATTTTCGGCGGTAAGAACGATCTTCTCGTTCTGGCGCGCCTCCTCCCAATCGCGTTTCATCTGTTCGAGTTCTTCGCGCTTGAATTTCAACTCATCACGGAGCTTGGCGGCGCGTTCGAATTCCTGATTCTTAACCGCCTCATCCTTCAAACTGGTCAACTCGGTGATCTTTTGTTCCATCTTGCCGAATTCCTTCGGCTTGGTGTAAGTGGAAAGATGCGCCCGTGAACCGGCCTCGTCGACGATATCAATCGCTTTGTCCGGCTGAAACTTGCCGGTGATATAGCGGTTGGAAAGGCTGACCGCCGCCTCGATAGCCTCATCGGCGATCTTCAACTGGTGATGCTCCTCGTAGCGCTCGCGGAGACCTTTTAGAATCGCTACAGTGTCCTCAGTAGACGGTTCTTCCACCATTACTGTATGGAAACGACGATCGAGCGCGCCATCCTTCTCGATATACTTACGGTACTCATTCATGGTAGTGGCGCCGATACATTGCAACTCGCCGCGCGACAGTGACGGTTTGAAGATATTGGAGGCGTCCAGCGACCCTTCCGCGCCGCCGGCGCCGACAATCGTATGAAGCTCGTCGATGAAAATAATGACATCCTGCGAATTCATGATCTCATTCATCACTGCTTTGAGCCGTTCCTCAAACTGTCCGCGATACTTGGTGCCAGCTACCAGCGAGGCCATATCCAGACAGACCAGACGCTTGTTCTCCAGCACCTGGGGTACCTGGCCGGCGACAATCCGTTGCGCCAAACCTTCGACGATTGCCGTCTTGCCGACACCCGGTTCACCGATCAGCACCGGATTGTTTTTCTTGCGGCGGGAGAGAATCTGGGAGACGCGTTCAATCTCGTTGGCACGCCCGATGATCGGATCGAGCTTGCTTTTGCGCGCCAGCTCGGTCAGATCGCGACCGAAATGATCGAGCGCCGGCGTCTTTGATTTTTTCCTTTTCTTGCCGAAAGCGGAAGGCTGCCCGCTCTGGATGTTTTTCATTTCCTCGTAGACATCCTTGTATTCGACGTCGAACATCGACATTACCTGAGCGGCGACCCCTTCTTCATCTTTCAGAAGCGCCAGCATGATGTGCTCGGTATCAATTTCCTTGGCCTTTAGAGCGCGCGCTTCCTGACCAGCCACCTCTAAGGTCTTCTTGGCTCGCGCGGTCAGGGGCAGTTGCCCCATAGTCATAGTACCACCGGCGGGCTGGACGACATCCTCGATCGATTGCACCAGTTCCGCAAGGTCAACGCCGATATTGGCGAAAATCTCCACCGCGCGCCCCTCACCAAGACGAATCAGACCCAGGAGAAGATGCTCGGTACCGATGTAGTCATGCCGAAGCCGAGCCGCCTCGTCGCGAGCATACTCAATCGCTTTGCGTGCCAGCTCCGAAAACATTTCGTTCATCTATTACCTCCGCGGTGTCGTTCTTGCCAATCACTATACATTGCACAGGCGCTCTCGCACCAAATTTGCTCGAGCGACATCACGTTCCGCCGCGTCCAATTGCTCACCGACATGTTTCTGCAGATGAGCGGGCTGAGAAAGCAGAACTAGCTCATTGATCGTTCTTATCGAGACCAAATCGAATATGCTCAGAGCAATACCGAGACGCACCGCACTGAGCAGGCTCATTGTCTCTTCCGACGTGAGTACCCTGGCGTTTTTCAGTATCCCATGAGCGCGCCAAACCTTATCCGCGATTTCATTCTCAGCGTCGGCGACCAGGCGCTCGCGCGCCTTATTCTCAAATTCAATAATCTGCGTTGTCACTTTCTCCAGCGATTCGGCGATGTCGTTCTCGGAGCGACCCAGCGTGGTCTGATTCGAGACCTGGAACAGATTGCCCCAGACATCGGAACCCTCGCCATAAAATCCCCGGACCACCAGACCCAGCTTGGTAATATGATCGATTACGGAGTCAATCTCTTTGGTCAGTACCAGGCCGGCTAGATGGATCAGGACGGACGCGCGCATGCCGGTACCGACATTGGTCGGGCAGGAGGTCAAAAACCCGAAATCGGTATCATAATCGAAATCAAGGGAAGCCGCCATATCGTCATCGATCTTCATCGCGCGCTCAAGCGCCTGCCGCAGGGAAAGGCCGGAACAGAGCGACTGGATTCTCAGGTGATCCTCTTCATTGACCATAATCGCCGCCTCTTCCTGCGGGCTGATGTAGAGGCCGCTGGCTGATTCCACCCTCATGAACTCAGGCGAGATCAGGTGCCTCTCGATCAGGAAAAAACGATCCAGTTCGTTGATATCCTCGGAGCGATAGAAGGTTCCCTGGCTCAACTCTGTGCTTTTGCCGATGGCGGCGGCCACGAAATTAACCACATTCTCTCTAACGCTGGCTTCGGCATAGGGCGGATAGGTGAGTTCCTTGATGTTGCGTGCCAGTCTCACCCGTGAGGAGAGCACAATTGCCGATTCTTCTCCGTCGCCGGTTAGCCAGGAACCAATCTGATTGGCGATATCATCAAACATCACTGACTTCCAGTTTCTTCTGAAGGTCCTTAATCATGTCGCGCAACTGCGCCGCCCGTTCAAAATCTTCAGTCGACACCGCCTGCTTGAGTTCATCCTTCAACCGCGCTTCTTCTTTCAACGGCTCGATACCGGAAGCGCCGCCGGTGTGTCGCTTGCCACGATGCAGATTAGACCCATGAATCTTGCGCAACAGGTCAGCCAGAGGTTCACGGAAAGCGGAGAAACAATTACCGCAACCCAGTTTGCCGGTCTTGGCAAAAGTATCATAGCTGAGCTTGCAGACCGGACAGGTCTTTTCGGCCAGCTTTTCCGCCGAAGTCGACAAGGTCTTGCTAACCATTGAGGAGAGAAAATCAGCCAGCGGAAAGGGAACGCTTTTCAGGGGATTGTTAAACCCTCGCCGTGCAGCACACTCATCGCAAAGATTAAGGATAACCTTTTGATTATTGATCACATGGGTCACATGAACGGTCGCCTTGTTCTTGTGGCAGTCCTGACAAATCATGTTTCCATCACCTTCTTCTCAATGAGTCGTCCCGCCGTCATGGTAAATCTCTTGCCGGCGCGGCCGGCGAGCGACAGATCATGAGTTGCTACAATGATCGTCATTTCCAGAGAACTGTTTAACCTCATGAACAAATCGTGTAAGCTCTCCGCCGCGTCGACGTCCAGATCGCCGGTCGGTTCATCAGCTATCAGGAGTCGGGGTCTGCCGACGATCGCCCTGGCGACCGCGACCCGCTGACACTCGCCGCCGGAAAGCTGCGCCGGCCGATGCGTCGCTCGCTCGCCCAGCCCTACCTCCTCCAGAAGTTCAACAGCCTGCTTCATCGATTTGTTCCGAGATTCCCCACCAACCAGCAGCGGCATCATCACATTTTCCAGCGCGCTGAACTCCTCCAAAAGATAGTGGAACTGGAAGACAAAGCCAATGTTTTTGTTGCGGTACCGGCTCAATTCCGCATCGCCCATCCGGTCAACGCGCTGACCGCAGACTATCACTTCGCCGGAGCTGGGTCGATCCAACCCTCCCAGGATATGCAGGAGAGTACTCTTGCCGACGCCGGAAGGACCGGTAATGGAGGCGAATTCCCCCTGGTTCACCTGGAAATCGATACCCCTGAGCACTTCAAGTTGACCACCGGCGGTGGTGAAATTCCTGGTAAGATTCTTAGTTTCCAATACTACGTTTTCCGATTCTTGCGCATCAATTCTGCTACTATTCATATTTGTCGCCCAACCGCACCATTTCTTGATCTTTTGTCCGCCATAAAGTTAGCCGTGCCGCAAGATATCCACAGGGAAGAGCCGCGCTGCTCGCCTTGACGGATAAAGTGTTGAGAGAAAAGATATTAGGATGGTTGCCAAGGCAACAATGCCAAACTCCCACCATCTGACTTCAATGGGCAGCGAGCTAATGAAATAGAATTCGCCTGGAATCGATACCAGGTTATACGTCTCCTGCAACCAGCAGAGCAGATAGCCCAGCAAAGTACCCGCCAATGCTCCCGCTGTCCCCAGAATGGTGCCTTTCAGGACGAAAATTCTCATTATCTGACCGCGCGTCGCACCCATTGATTTCAAGATGGCGATATCCTTGCGCTTTTCCAGTACCAGCATAATCAAACTTGAGATGATATTGAACGCGGCGACCGCTATGATCAAACCAACCACCAGCGACAGGCCATACTTCTCCAGAGTCATCCAGCTAAACAGGTTCTTGTGCCGCTTGGTCCAATCGATGGCAAAAAAGTGGTCGCCGAGTTGATCTTCAATTTGACTGGCAATCTCACTGGAACGGTAGAAGTTGGTTACTTTCACCTGCAGGCCGGTTACAAGATCATCGAGATTAAGTAATCGCTGCGCCGATGCCAACGAAATATAGGCAAGATTGGCGTCATATTCGTAGAAACCGGTCTCGAAGATGCCGGTAACCTGGCACTTCTTGTACTTCGGTTGCAACACCAGGGTACGTTTCTTCGATTTCAGGGAGGCGAGCACGACCTCGTCGCCGATTATAACCCCCATCGTCGACGCCAGTTCTCGCCCCAGTAGAATTCCGGGGAGGCTGTCCGGCGTCAGGCCGACATCGAGGCGACCGGCAATGATGCTCTCGGCCAGTTCGGAAACATTTGTCTCGTATTCGGGGATAATGCCTTTCAGGAAGACACCATCGTTCCCATCACGGGAGCCGATTACGGTCTTGTAAAGGATATGAGGAGCAGTGGCAACGACATCAGGCAGGGCTTCGATCTGCGCCGCCAGTTTCTCCCAATCGGCAAAGCCATCATTCACGTAGCTATAAACCGTAACATGGGCGGCAGTAGCAATGATGCGTCCGCGCACCTCGCTTTCGAAACCGTTCATCATCGAAAGAACAAAGACCAGGGCGGCTACACCGATAGCGACACCGATGGCGGACATCATCGAGATCACCGAGATAAAATTCTCCCGCCGTCTGCTGCGCAGGTAACGCTTGGCAATGAAGAATTCAAATTCCAAGGATTACTCCGGCTTCATCTGAGGGAAGAGAATGACATCGCGGATTGAATGTTGGTCGGTGAAAATCATCACCAGACGGTCGACGCCGAAACCAAGCCCGCCGGTAGGGGGCATGCCATGCTCCAGGGCTAAGATGTAGTCTTCATCGAGAACCGCGGGAGCTTCTTCATCGCCCGCGCGGGCGGCTTCGATCTGCGCCAGCAATCGTTCCTTCTGGTCGATAGGATCATTGAGTTCGCTGAAGGCATTGCCCATTTCCAGCCCGCCGATATAGGGCTGAAACCTTTCGGTCAGCCCCTTGACCTGTCGATGCGGCTTGGCCAGGGGGGAAAGCTCGACCGGATGGTCGGTGATAAAAGTCGGCTGGATCAGGTTTGGTCTTACTTTCTCGACGAACAGCTTGTCAACCAACTTGCCCCAACCGACGATGTTGTCGACCTGCAGTTCTAACTTATTGCAGAGAG